>JBBRGK010000346.1:0-4389 GCA_038240805.1 Dehalococcoidia bacterium
AGGATATCGCAGCTGGTATCGCGATCGGCATCGGCGCCATTGGGCCGGCACTCGGCATCGGCCTATTGGTGAGCAAGGCTATGGAAGCGCTCGGGCGCAATCCAGAGGCCCGGGCCGCAATCCAGACGAACATGATTCTGGGTGTGGCCTTCGCCGAAGCACTCGCGATCTACGCGTTGCTCGTCGCCATTATCATCAAGTTCGTCCCGGGTTAATGCGCGGGCGCCGGAGATATAGTTTCGGCGCCCGCGGCCGGGTTCCGGCGGCTTCGCCGAGGAGGTCCAGGTGCAGGCGTTTGACGCGCTGGGAATCAACATTCCCAGCCTGGTGGCTTTCGCTCTTAACTTCTTTCTGCTGCTTGTGCTGCTGCGGCTCGCGCTGTACAAGCCCGTCCTGAAGATGCTCGATGAGCGCAGCCGGCGGATCCGTGAAAGCTTGCTGGCGGCAGATAATGCTGCCGAACAGGCACGCGAGTCCGAAGGCCGCGTACAGGATGAGAGCCGGCGGGCGCAGGTGCAGGGGCAGGAAATCGTTGCTAATGCGCAGGAGATCGCCCGGCGAATCCAGGACGACGCCAACAAGCAGGCGGAAGTTCAGGCTGCTCACATCGTCGAGCAGGCCGAAGCTTCGATTCGTCAGGAAACCGAGTCAGCTCGCGCAGCCCTTCGCCGTGAATTTGCCGACCTGACGATCATCGCCGCCGAGAAGGTGATTAACCAGTCGTTGGACAGAGAATCGCATTTGCGGCTCATTAATGAAGTTCTGGCAGAAGCGAGTGCTGGCAGAGCAAATCCGGGCAACAATTAGCCCGGCGCTGTAGGCCGGATGGCCCGGCGTTCAGTCAGCCGAACGGACCCCTCAGAGGTATTCCACGGTATGAAGCGCGAAATTGCGGCCACACGCTACGCCGAAGCGGTTTTCGGAATCGCCCGTGATCAGCAAACGCTGGACCAGTGGCGCGCCGACCTGCAGACAATCGGCGCGGTGTTCAGCGACCCCGAAGTGCTGGGTCTGCTGGAGAACGCGACTGTGCCTGTGGCGGCCAAAGAGGACGTGCTTCGGCGTACGCTCGTCGGGATCTCCCCGCTGGCGCTGAACTATGCGCGGCTTCTGGTGGAACGGCGCCGGTTCACGTTGGCGCCCCAGATCGCCGACGACTTCCGCGCCCTGGCCGATGACTATCTAGGTCTCGCCCACGCGGAAGTGACCACTGTGGTTGATGTCGATGACAATGAGAAGCGGTTGATAGCAGAGAGATTGAGTCAGATCACGGGCAAGAAGGTGGATGTCCAGATCCGTGTCGATCCGGCCATCCTCGGTGGGATGATCGCCCGCGTCGGCGACACCCTGATCGACGGGAGCACTCGCACCCGGCTGCAGGCCCTTCGCCGGCGGCTCGAAGTGGCCCGGTAAGAGGTTCTAATCCGTTCGCAGTGCGAGCGCCGGTAGTGGCGAGCACGCAGGAGAAGGAAATTATGGCCGTCCGTCCCGATGAGATTGCTTCCATTATCAAAGGTGAAATAGAGACATTTGGGTCGCAGATCCAGCAGACCGATGTTGGCACGGTGATCGAGGCCGGCGATGGCGTGGTTCGCATCCATGGCATGAGCGGCGCACTCTACGGTGAGCTGGTCGAGTTTCCGCATGGCGACCGGTCGGTGATGGGTATCGCTCTCAACCTGGAGGAGGACACCGTCAGCGCCGTTGTCCTGGGAGACTTCCTGCAGATCAAGGAAGGTGATGAGGCCCGATCAACCGGCCGCGTGGCCGAAGTGCCGGTCGGGCCGGAGTTAATCGGGCGCGTTGTGAACTCGCTGGGCGAGCCGATCGATGGCAAGGGACCGATCAATGCAAAAAAGTTCCGCCCGGTGGAGCGCATTGCGCCAAACGTCGTTTCGCGTTCAGGCGTGAACACGCCGGTGCAGACAGGCATCAAAGCGATCGACGCCATGTTCGCCATCGGTCGAGGTCAGCGCGAGCTGATTATCGGAGACCGGCAGACGGGCAAGACAGTGGTCGCGCTCGACACGATCATAAATCAACGCGGCGGTAATCTCCTCTGCATTTACGTGGCCATCGGCCAGAAGGCATCAAAGGTCGCCCAGGTTGTGGGGGCGCTCGAAGCTGCGGGGGCGATGGAGTACACGATTGTAGTCGCCGCGAACGCATCCGATGCGGCCGCGTTGCAGTACCTGGCGCCGTACGCCGGTTGTGCCATGGGCGAAGAGTTCATGGAACAGGGCAAAGATGCGCTGATCGTCTACGACGATCTCTCCAAGCACGCCTGGGCGTACCGCCAGATGTCGCTGCTTCTGCGGCGCCCTCCCGGCCGAGAAGCGTATCCCGGCGACGTGTTCTACCTGCATAGCCGTCTGCTGGAGCGGGCTGCGAAGCTGTCTGCTGAGCTTGGTGGTGGCTCGCTGACGGCCCTGCCGATTATCGAAACACAGGCAAACGATGTTTCAGCCTACATTCCGACCAACGTGATCTCGATCACCGACGGCCAGATCTTCCTTGAATCGGACCTGTTTAACGCCGGACAGCGCCCTGCCATCAACGTCGGACTCTCGGTCTCGCGGGTGGGCAGCGCTGCGCAGACCAAAGCGATGAAGCAGGTCGCCGGCCGGCTGAAAGGCGACATGGCCCAGTACGGTGAGTTGCAGGCGTTCGCGCAGTTCGGTACCGACGACCTGGATGCAGTTACCCGCCGCCAGCTGGAACGCGGCCAGCGCACCGTAGAGGTGCTGAAGCAGCCGCAGTACCAGCCGCTGAACCTCGTGGAGGAAGTAGCGGTCCTCTTCGCCCTGACAAACGGTCTGTTGGACGACGTGCCCGCCGACAAGGTTCGCGCGTTTGAGGCAGGATTCCGAAAGTTTATCCTCAGCAGCCACCCCGAAATCGCTGAGGCGGTCAACCGCGATAAGGCATTGTCCGATGAAACTTCCGCAGCGTTAACCAGCGCAGCCCAGGAGTTCAAGTCAACGGTGCCGTACTAAACCACACCGTAGTCAAACACTCCTTCCAGCGCGGCGCAGGGAGGAGACAGGAGAGAGGTCCGGATGCCGAGCTACCGCCAGATCAAGCGACGCATTCGCTCGGTCAGCAATACGGCGAAGATCACGAACGCACTTCAGCTGATCGCGGCGTCGAAAATGCGGCGCGCTCAGCAGCGTGCCGCCGCGACGCGCCCATACTCCGAACGCATGCGCTTCGTTCTCGGCCACGTCGCGTCTCAGGTGAGGGAATCCGGCGATGATAGCGACGCGCTTGATCCGTTGTTGCAGCAGCGGTCCGGGACACGCGTCACTCTGGTCGTCGTCTCGCCCCAACGCGGTCTCTCCGGCGGGTTGCCGGGCAACCTGAACCGCCGCGTCCACCAGCTCATCCAGGAACTTGGTCCGACGGCATCTATTCGCGCGGTCGCCATCGGCAAGAAGGGACGCGACTTTCTCATCCGCGGTGGCTACACCGTGGTCGCGGAGTACCTGAGCCTGGGCGACTACCCGAACGCAGCTGATGTCTCTCCGGTCGTCCGTCAGGTGATTGACGACTTTCTCAACGATGTCACGGACCGGGTGTTGCTGGTGTATCCCGATTTCGTCAACATTGTCACCCAACGCCCCACGGTCCGCCAGATCCTGCCGGTCGAGACGCCGGCGGCATCGGCCTCGCACGAAGGACAGCAGGTAGACTATATCTATGAGCCTTCCGCCAAGCAGGTATTGGCACAGTTGCTGCCGCGCTACATCGAGATGCAGATTTACGAAGCGGTGCTCCAGAATGTCGCCAGCCAGTACTCGGCGCAAATGGTAGCGATGCGTAACGCTACCGATGCGGCAAGCGACATGGTGGCCTCGTTGACGCTGGTCGCAAATAAGGCACGGCAGGAGCAGATCACCAAGGAACTGCTCGACATCGTCGGCGGCGTCGCTGCGATGAGCGGATAGCGCAGAGAGCAAATGAGCTTAACAGGCCGCAGAATCGACGCGGTTGTTTTTGATATGGACGGCGTGCTGCTGGACAGCGAGCCACTGCATCATCAGACCGTGAACGACCTCCTGGCCGAGGAAGGCGCGAATTTAGCGCTGCCGGACTATCTCGGTTACCTCGGCACAACGCTGGAGGATACCTGGGGCGACCTCGTGCGCCGGTTCCAACTGAAACAGCCGTATGAGTATTACCGCGATCGATATGACGTGGAGATCCTTCGACATTACCGCGAGAACGCTTTGCTTCTGCCTGGTGCGGCATGGCTGGTAGAAGAGCTGGCCAGGCGGGGTAAGTTGCTTGCGGTGGCGTCCTCTTCGCGGACGGCCTGGGTATATGCATGTCTCGGCAAGCTGGGCCTGCTTGACCGATTTCAGGTCGTGGTGACGGGCGACATGGTGA
>JBBRGK010000347.1:0-4387 GCA_038240805.1 Dehalococcoidia bacterium
GGGGCCGCTGGGCGCGGGTGAAGCAGAACGCGGCGACGCTGCTCGAGAAGGCCGGACGGCAGGGCAAGCTGGTCGGCAAGCGCATCTATATGTCGAGCGTGACCGACCCGTATCAGCCACAGGAAGCAAAAAGTGGCATCACCCGCTCATGCCTTGAGGTTATGCTGCGCTATCCGCCGGCGTTGCTGGTCGTGCAGACCCGGTCGCCGCTGGTGGCGCGGGACGTCGATCTGCTTCAGGCGTTTGGGAATCGGGTGCTGGTCGCGATGACGATCGGCACCGACGATGAAACTGTGCGCCGCGTGGTTGAGCCGTCCTGCGCTCCGATACCGGCGCGGCTGAGGGCTATCCAACAGGTGAAGCAGGCGGGAGTCCGCACGCAGGCGAGCGTGGCGCCGTTGCTGCCATGTCACCCGGATCGGCTGGCGGACCTGCTCACGGATTCGGTGGACCGGGTCGTTGTCTCGACTTTTAACGATTATGGCGGCGGTGGCTCGAAGACCAGGTCTGCGGTCTATCAGCTCTACCGCGAGCACGGCTGGGAGGACGAGTGGCTGGGCGATGGCTATGAGCAGCCCGTTGTCGACGTGCTCCGACGCCGCCTCGGCGATGCCGTGTCGGTTGGACAGGCGGGCTTTAACTTCGTTTGAGGCCCGTTCCCGTCCATCGCAGATGCCCGTATCGGGCAACCAATGATCGCCCTCTCTGCCGGCCGCAGCCGGTGGACCAGTACCATCCGTTACCAGTACCACCCGTTAGGCGTAGTGGTAGGCGTAGTGGTAGAGGGGAAGGGGTGAGGTAACGTCCGGGTTTCAGTGCAGCTCGATATTGTAGTAGTCGTAGCAGGTGGTCTGTTGAAAGCCGCAGGACTGATAGAGCCCCAGCGCGTTGGCGTTCTGAGTCTCGACATCAAGCATCTGATGAGTGAATCCCTCGGCGGCAAGCGCGGCAACTGCCAGTGAGAGGGTCTGCCGGCCGTACCCCCGGCCGCGATGCGCCGCCAGGATGCTGAAACCGCGCAGGTAGGCCGTCCCAGCCTCGGCGATCACGCCGATGGCCCCAATCGGCTCAGCGGTCGGCGCGGCGGTGCCCATTGACTCACTTGTCCGCGATGCCAGCGAGGCGATGAACACGCGGCTGCCCGGCTCTTCGAGCACGCGCTCGACATAGTCATTGGCGCGGGCGGCATCGTAGCCGAAGTTGTCGCGGTGAAAGTGAGCGACCAGCGCTGCGTCATCGGGCGTCGCCTGCCTGATCTGCACCTGGCCGGAATGCGGGAGTTTCCAGTCGGCCGGGTTTAGCTCCATGCGGTACTCCGACTCGGTATAACGGGCGCCGATCGCGGCGGCAAAGGGCGTCCCGGCGGTCGATGTCCGGACGCAGACCAGCAAGAGGCGGGTTGTCTCGCGTCGCCGGCATTCCTCTACCGCTGCTGCCGCCAGAGCCCGGCCGATCCCTTGCCGTCGTGACTCAGGACGCACCATGCCAGTGATCTCGATCTGGGCACCGTTGGGGTCGAAACTGAGGTAGCCGGCGAGTGCTCCGTCCTCGTAGAAGCAGAAGTCGTTTGTTTCGTCCGGCGGTCGGGTGCGCATCATCTCCCAGACGATCTTCAGCCGAGCGCCATCGTGCTCTTCACACTCTCGGGCCAGCGCCTCTGTTGCGGTGAACTCTTCAGGGGTCAGTCCCTGCTTCGGTACCAGGCCGTGTCGTAGTCGCTCGCTCATTTAGTACGCCACCCGCAGCAGATCGCCCAGCCGGTCCAGCCCCATTGAGCCGAGCGCCAACGCGGTATCGTGGAAAGTCTTGAGCGAAAAGTCCTGTGGATGCCGGGCACGGCTCTCCTCGCGCAGCCGGAGCCAGGCCCGTTCGCCGACCTTGTAGCTGATCGCCTGTGCCGGCCAGCCCAGGTAACGGACGACTTCTGAGTGGGCCATGTCGTGCGGCATCTGTGCTCGCTCCATCAGGAAGGCGAGCATCCGCTCGTAGCTCCATTGCTCGCCCGGCTCGAACGTCGATGTGTTGGGGATCGGCAGCTGCAGGTGCATGCCGAGATCGACGACCACACGCACGGCCCGGTGCATCTGCCCCAGCAGCATGCCCAGGTAGTCGCCAGCGTCGTTTAGGTAGCCGAGTTCGGCCATCAGCCGCTCGGCGTATAGCGCCCAGCCTTCGCCGTAGCCGGGATACCAGACGGCAAGGCGATGAAAGCGCGAAAGGTGCTCCGCCTGGTAGACGGCGGTGGCGCATTGCAGGTGGTGCCCGGGCACGCCTTCGTGATAGGCCGTGGTGAGCTCACGCCAGCGGTGGAACTGCGTGTGCCCGCCTGTCGGATACCAGGTCCGGCCGGGCCGCGAGAAGTCCTCGCTCGGCGGCGTGTAATACTGCGCCAGGGCGCCGCCGGGCGGGGCGATGCAGGCCTCGATCGTCTTCACCGGTCCGGCAATGTTGAAGTGGACCCCGTCGAGATTGCTGATGGCTGTGTCTTCCACCGCCTGCAGCCAGGCGATCAGCGCTGCCTCGCCTTCGATCGTGCGGGCGGCATCGGCGTCCAGCAGGCCGGCGGCCTCGGCGATAGCAGCGCCCGGCCGGATCCGATCGGCGGTCCGCCGCATCTCTTCGCCGAGACGGCCAACCTCCTCCCAGCCCCAGGCGTAGGTCTCGTTCAGGTCGATGCGGCTGCCGAGGAACTGATTCGCGGCGCGGGCGTACCGCTCGCGCCCCGCGGCCTCGGCCTCGGGCGCTTCGTTCAGGTACCGTTCCTCTATGAAGGCGTGCAGGCCGGTAAAGGCCTCCCGTTCCCGACCGATGGCGCGTTCCAGGTCAGAAGTGAGGCCGGGCGAGTCAATGCCGGCCTCTTCCAGCAATGCGGGCAGACCGGCGAAAGCTGCGGCTACCTCCGGGTTACCGCCGGAGAAGCTGGTGACTTGCCTGAGCGTCTCTTCAACCTGGCGCCGAGCGGATAGCTGCCCTCGCCGTATTCCCTCCTGAAACATCTGCTGCAGTGATGCGGCCGAGCGGGGCAGCCCTTCCAGTCGCAGCACGATGTTGCGCCAGTCCGCCTCCGTATCGCGGGGCATCAGCTCAAACACTTCCTGCAGCGCCTGAACCGGTCCGGCGATCGAACGCAGCTCGTAATACTGGTCGCCCGCCTCGTACCGCTCGATCTCCTGCAGCAGGGAATCGCGCATTACGTCTCTGGCAACATCGTCGTCGTGGCTGGCGCCGCGGGCCGCATCGAGCTTCGACAGCGTTGCGCGATTTAGTGCCGCGCGTGCCGCCTGCCCCTCCGGCGAAAAGTCCGTCACCTCGTGGTCGTGCCCCGGCACACCCATCCCGGTGGCGCCGAACGGATCCAGCGCCGCCATCGCGTCGATGTACTCACTCGAAATTCTAAAGACTTCGCTCATCGTTGCTGCCATGCCACCCCTCGCGCCATACCGATCTGTCCGTGCGGTCTCCAACCAACTATACCGGGGACTATGCCGATGACCGTACCGGGCCGTTCGCGAAAAAAAGCTGTCATATGCCGCTCCAATTCGCTGGAATCTGTGGTATCGTCCTCGTACACCGGTTGTCCGGGCAGACCGCAGCTTTTCGAAGGGAGGACGCAGCCAGATGCATAGTGCCGTTGAGTGCGTCCCTGAACTGAAGAGTGCGTCACGTCCCCGGAAGACCGCGGGCTAACCGGCCGGTTCAGCAGACCGTCCATCAGTAGCCGCAGGCCGCTCCTTTAGGGGGTGGCCTTTTTGATTGCCGAAGCCCCGGCTTGCCGGGGTCGCCCAGACCAGAAGGCCGCGAACGTGACAGTTCGTGGCCTTTTTTTGCGATTGGCCTGAAACGAGAAAAGGAGCAACAGCTATGGCCGAAATTGCAGTGCGTGTACCGACGCTGAGCCAGTCAACTACGGAGACGACAGATATTTTCCGGAGAAAACAATGTACCGCGAAGAGAACGACGACTACCTGATTGACGAGGAGGAAGAGGTATTCGAGCAGGCAGACCCGCTCGACGCCTTCCTCTCCGGCGGCTGGATTACCAGAGTGTTATACACGGTCAAGAGCGGCAAAGAGGCGACGGTGTACTGTTGCCAGGCAGGGCCTCGCATCGACGCGGAGCTTGTCGCCGCCAAGGTGTATCGTGCCCGCAATCACCGCAGCTTCAAAAACGATTCGGTCTACCGCGAGGGAAGGCTGATCCTCGATAAACGGCTGCGGAAGGCGTTTGCGAAAAAGACGAAGGCAGGGCGCGACTTCCAGGCCGGCTCTTGGATGCATGGCGAATACGAGGTGCTCACCCTGCTCCACGGCGCCGGGGCGGACGTGCCACGCCCCTTCACGTTCAGCGACGGCGCAATCCTGATGGAGTATATCGGGGACGAAGAGCA
>JBBRGK010000348.1:0-4371 GCA_038240805.1 Dehalococcoidia bacterium
TGGGTCTGGTTTACGGCGCCGAATACGTGCCAGACGATCAGAAGATCGACGTTACGATGACGCTGACAAGCCCCGGTTGTCCGCTCGGGGGCCTGATTCAGGGGCAGGCGTATGCGGCGCTCAAGGATTTGCCGGGCGTGAAGGACGTTGACGTAAAGATCACCTTTTCACCGCCCTGGGACCCACGCACGATGGCGTCCGAGGACGTAAAGATGATGCTCGGCATCTGGTAACTACTGCGACGTAGTCCACACCGGGCGCTGCCGGGGATCGCCATTACCGCCGCCCCAGCAGCGGCGTGTGACTACTTTTTGCCTTTATTCGTCTTGCCGACTGGCGGCTTGCTGCCGCCCTTGCCTTTGGGTCCGCTTTTGCCTTTGTCGGGCATGACTCGCCACCTCCTGCGATCACCAATTAATTACCAATGTCTCAGCCGCACACCAACTGTGACCGGCGAGGACCGTGTACCGCCGCGTCACAATAGCTGCGTACAGGCATTTAACCGCTCGCGGGAGAGGATAGCAAGATGCCAGTCACGGCGGTCGTGCTCGCCGGCGGTCGCAGTTCGCGTTTCGGCAGCGACAAGGCGCTGCTCGACACGGGCCACGGCACTCTCCTGCAACACACGGTCGATGTGCTCCGTACCGTTGCTCCCGACGTGATCGTCATCGGACCGGCCGAACGAGCAGAGCAGGTGGCAGGGGTCGAGGTGCTGCAGGACGAAGTTGCCAGCCTGGGTCCGCTCGGTGGCATCTATACAGCGCTGCGCGCCCGGCCAGGAAACGCGGTTCTGGTCGTAGCCGTCGATCTGCCCTTTCTGAGTGGGCCGCTATTGCGGCACCTTGCCTCTCTAGCCGTCGGTGCGGATGTCGTGTTGCCAGTCGTGGATGGACGCAGTCAGCAGACGCATGCCGTCTACAGCTCCGCTTGCCTTCCTTACATCCAGCGCCAAATCGCTGCCGGAGACTACAAGATTGATCGCTTCTTTCCTGGCGTTCGCGTGCGGCGAGTGGAAGAGGATGAGCTGCAGCGGTTCGACCCGACGCTAGACTCCTTCCGCAACGTAAACAGACCTGAGGACTGGGAATTAGCGCTCACCGAGATGCGGCGCCGCGATCCGTAGAGGAGCAAGCCACCCCACTGAACTCTGACGCAGGCGCGCAAAGAGGACGGGGCACAGGCGCCGCCGTCCTCTTCGAAACCGAGGCTGCTTGAAGCTACGCTACTTGCCTGGCCTTCCGCGGGCGGCTTGATTGGCCGCTACGCTCGCGCACGAACGGCAGCGGCGGCGTCGGGTAGGTGACGAAGCCGCACTGGAGGCAGTTACGCTCGCCGATTTCGGCCAGGTTATTGGCCATGTCGCCACGGCACTTCGGGCATGCTTTTAAGAACAACATTTCAGGTACTCCCTCCGATGCCGGACCGCATGTCATCTGACTGCGTCATCGACGCCGGTGAACTAAATTTCGCCTCGACCTGCACACTACGACGCTCGTGTGCCGTCGTCCCCACAATCCTCACGCGGGCCACTCCCCGCGTGTGAGATATCTTTGATATCTGGATCATAGCCGCGCTAGCTTAGAGGTTCCTTAACGCCGACGTGGTATTTCGTGGCAATGTCGGAGAACTGATAGCAATGGCAGAATGGCGCCAGTTCGCTCGATCCACTCGGTCAGTCAGCAGCTCCCTGACTCTATGTACGTACGCGGTCTGCCGACCGATCTCTATTGGGCCGCTCACCGATTAGCCCGGTGTAATCACTCCGGCCGGCCGTTTGTCAGCAGGCCGAAAGTGTTGCGGAGTTTGCTTAGTATATTCTTTCACAAACTCCCCGTCAAGGGGTGAAACGCAGCGTGTCGTTTAGGTGAAACGCTAAAACGCATTTCTGGTTGACAAGCGTTGTGGACGTGCTAGGATCGGCGCCGTCCGCGACCTTCGGATTGCGGGCCTCAACACCGCAAGTCGGCGGCTCGATTCACCTCCATCTGGTGTGTTCATGCAGCTCACCGGTACCTATACGTTCAAAGCTCCACGCGAGGTAGTCTGGAACGCAATGCTCAATCCACTCGCGATCGAGCACTGTATGCCCGGCTGTGAGGACTTTCGCACGGTTGGTGAAGACCAGTACGAAGCGAAAATGAAAGCGGGCGTCGGCGCCATCAAGGGGACGTTCATCGGCAAGATCCGGCTGCTTGAGCGGCAGCAGCCAGCTAGCTATCGAATGAGTGTTGAGGGGGGCGGCGGACCGGGGCGGATCAAGGGCAGCGGTGTCATAAGCCTGCGCGAGGACGGCGACCAAACCATCGTTGCCTATGACGGGGACGCGCAGGTAGCTGGCCTGATCGCCAGCGTTGGCCAGCGGTTGCTTGCCGTCTCTGCCCGCAAGTTGATCGAGCAGTTCTTCAAGTGCATGGAGCGACAGGTTGGTTCCGCAGGCGTGCCAGCGAACTCGTGACCGCGCTTACACAGGGCGCACGAGAACTGCCCTCCCAGTGTCGCCTGTGGTAACCTCGCGTCTCCGGTGTACGCCTCGACATCGCTACAGGAATTCCGGGCTTCACGGATTCAGGGCTCGAATGAGGAGAAAACAACATGACTGGTAAGCGCATCTCGATCACCGTCAATGGGACGACGTACGAACGCGATGTCGAGCCGAGGCTGCTTTTGGTGCACTTCCTGCGCGAGTCGCTGGGATTGACCGGCACGCATATCGGCTGCGACACGAGCCAGTGCGGCGCCTGCACGGTTTTGCTCGATGAGGACGCAGTAAAGTCATGCACCATGTTCGCTGTGCAGGCCGACGGCCGTTCTCTGACTACCGTGGAGGGATTGGAGCAGGAGGGCCGCCTCCATCCGGTACAGGAAGGTTTCTGGGAGGAGCACGGTCTCCAGTGCGGCTACTGCACTCCCGGCATGATCATGTCGGCCTGCGGGCTTCTGAAGGCCAACCCCCAGCCCAGCGAGACAGAGATTCGGCATGCTATCCATGGCAATCTCTGCCGCTGCACGGGCTACCAGCATATTGTGAACGCGATCCAGTACGCGGCGAAGCACCAGGGTGAGGCCGCAGCGCAACCCGCAGGCGGCGACTGACGACCGCGATACCGCCTATTTCACAAGGCGCACAGAGCAGCTACCGCCGCAGGAGGACGCCGTGATTCCCAGCACTTTTGACTACCACAGCCCGGCCAGCGTTGATGAGGCGATTGCGTTGCTCGGCGACCTGGGCGACGACGCCAAACTGCTCGCGGGAGGACACAGCCTCATTCCGCTAATGAAACTGCGGCTTGCCTCTCCGGCGCATGTTGTCGATCTCGGCAGGATCAGCGGCCTCGCCTACATCCGCGAGGATGGGGGGATGCTGGCGATCGGGGCGATGACCACTCACGCAGCGATCGCCGCCTCGGAGCTGCTCCGCGCCCATGCCACGGCAGTTTGCGAGGCTGCCGCGTCGATCGGCGACGTGCAGGTGCGTAACCGGGGTACGATCGGCGGCAGCCTCGCTCACGCCGACCCGGGCGCTGATCAGCCAGGGGTGATGCTCACCATGAACGCCGAGATGGTCGCACGTGGTCCGAACGGCATCCGTACGATCGCTGCGGCGGATTTCTTCACAGAACTGCTGACGACCGCGCTTCAGCCTAACGAAGTGCTGACCGAAATCCGGGTTCCGCTGATGCCGGCAAGAAGTGGCTCGACGTACCTGAAAATGGCAAACCCTGCCTCAGGCTACGCCATGGTCGGTATTTCGGCGGCCGTTACGCTCAGTTCCGACCGCAACGGTGATTTCGCAATGCATCAGCCCGAATTCAGGCAAGCAGGCGGCGGTGCGCCGGGCACGGATCATGTCAGCGAGGTGCGAATCGGCATCAGTGGTGTCGCAGAAACGGCGATGCGGGCAACAGCGGCCGAAGCTGCCCTCCGAGAGCGCCCCGCGACAGCGGAGAACATCAGCCATGCCGCGCTGGAGGCCAGCGCAGGCGTGGAAGCTCTGGGCGACATCCACGCGTCGGCGGAGTATCGTATTCACCTCGTACGTATCTACACCGAGCGGGCACTCAAAGCCGCTGTGGCGAGAGCGCGGGACGCCTGACGGACTGTGTCACGAAGTCAAACCCGCACGGTGCTCAGGCATTCCGATCCATCCTGAGAGGCACAGAGGCAGAATTAACTAAGGAACTGTTGTTCTGTTTAGGCGAGTTACTGCATTCTCCTTGACCGAAGCCCGCTGGTGCTGTATCTCTTCGGAAACAATCTTCGATACCAACCCCGTTCGGGCGCCATAGCGGCAACGTTCGTCACTAAGGATGGGGCATGGAATCTGGCCTGGACATCCGCGACCTCGGCATACGGTTCGGAGGTATCGTCGCC
>JBBRGK010000349.1:0-4368 GCA_038240805.1 Dehalococcoidia bacterium
GCCGAAGACGCCGTGATCGAGACAATGGCGCACGGCGGCAACCGGACTCAGGTCTCTCGTTCCAGTGCGGTGGCGACCGGTCCTGCGGGTGAGCCGTTGGAAGCCGAGCGAATGGACCCGGTGCCATCGCTCGAGAAGGACGAGCTGGAAAAGCGAAGGCGGGATGTGCTGGCACGCGCCATTCACACCTTCGACCGCGGCGAAATCGAGGGTGTCGCGATTCAGTCCAGCGTCGTGCCCTGCCCGGTCTGCCGCAGCGTCGCGCAACGGCTGTACGTGCCTCGCTTCGCGCCTCAGCTGCCGATCTCGGGTTGCACAGCTTTCGACGGCTGTCACTGTCTCTACAGCCTGCCGCCGATCGATGCCCGGCGGCGCCCGCCGCCTGCGCCCGCAATCGGCTACGAGAAGATCGAGATCCCGCGAGCACTGCGCAGCGCTGCGCTCTTTGGACCGGAGCCGAAGGGCTCCGCCACTGTGGAGGACGTAGCCCAGTATCTCGATAGCTTTCCGCTGCTGCCCTTCGAGGCCAACCTGGACACCGAGCCGGGAGAGGTCGTGTACCTGACCCGGCCGGCGCGGTTTGGCTGGGAAGAGAATCTCCGTACTGGCGAGGTCGTGCGTGGGATCGCCTACCCCGATAAGCAGGAATTCTTGCCCTGGGCACGGCAGCTCGGCAAACTGTCTCCCTACCCCGGCGAAGCTCTATCGAAGAAAACCGATGGCGTCATTCACCTGACCAACTGGCGCATCTTCTTCGGCAGCGACCGCGGCTCCCGGAACACGGGGCTGGATAGCGTCCTGCTCGCTGATGTAACCGGCATTGAATGCTACCGCGATGGCATCGCCCTGGCTGTAACCGGCCGTTACAACCGTCTCGTGCTGCTGGTGCGCGATCCGCTGCAGGTTGGACTCTGCTTCGCTCGCGCTCTCCGTGATATCGCTCTGCTCACCCACTAGCGGAATCGCAGCTGCCGCCAGACAGGCCGGGAGCGTCAATTTCCCGGCCTGTTTCTGTGTATGCGCCAGAAGGCCATAGCGAATCCGTCTTGACAGTTTGGTGAAGGTTACGAACAGCACCACCCGGGGGCTCAGGCAGCTTCCAGCAAAATGCAATCATCCCGTATAGAGACATATTAGATGTATTAACTGGTACTTAAAAATGCCGCGTCGCGATGGAGTGCAGGCTCCCTACCGCGGCGAGATCGTCGTGATCACATCGCCGGGAACCTCGGGGGCAGAGCGAGGAGTCGGTGCAGCGGTCGCCACGGGCGTCGAAGTTGGAGTTGGCGCGGGCGCGGCCGGAGTGCGGCTGAAGGAAGGGCCTGGCGCTGCTGCGGGCGAACGAGGGGCAGGTGAGGGTGAGACCGTTGCGAACGGCGTGGCCGCCTGTGCAGGTGCGGGCGTTGCGGAGACGGTGGTGACGGGCAGCGGCGTTGCGGAGACGGTGGCGACGGGCGTGGGCGTCGGTGCCGCGGATGGCGGCGTGGCGGACGGTGTTGCTGACGCCGGTGTAGATGCGGGCGTCGCGTTCGCTGAACACGGCGCCTCGCCGGGCAGCAGGGCGTAGGTCACCGCAGGGCCGGGCATAAACGAAACCGTCACCAGAACGGGACGAAAGTTGCTGGCAGTTGCGCCAGGCGGCGGAGGCTCGATTGCGCAGGCAGCACTCTCTTCACCGCTGAACCGCGGATCGGACGAGGAGACACGGAAGCTCAGCGCGGTGCCGGTGTCGCCGCAACTGCGAGGCAGGGTAAGCACAACCTGTGGCGTGTCGATGCTCGACGCCCGGGCACACGCTGCGCCTCCTACGAGGACCGTGATCGTAGGCCGTTCCAGCGGCGCAGCTGGAAGCGCCCGGTCGATGATGCTGAGCCGTAGCGTCATCGCGGTATTTATCGGAAGCGTCCCGGCCAGCGCGGTCGGAGCGCCGCAGCCGGGTAGCGTCATCAGAATCAACGCCACCGAACGTTGCCCGCGGTCGAAGGTCACCGGCTGATAGACCGGCGCCGGTTGATCGCCGGAAGTGAAGCCGAGCTCAAACGAACACCCTGGCGAGAGCATCGTTCCAGCCGGAGCGCCGGCCTCAAACGTAACGAGGTCGCCAGGATTGCCACAGGTGGCCGGCAGGCTAAGGTGCGCCACGATCGAGTTGCTGCTGGCTGCCTCTGAGCACTGCTTGCCGGCGACGTACGCTCGCACGGTCGGTGAAACGAGTGCTGCCGGGGCGTCTGGAGCGCGGACCGTCACGCTCAATGAGAACGTGTCATCGCGGATGGCAGCCGTCTCGCCAGCGCATCCCTTTGGAGCCTGTGCGCCCGTCATCGAGAGGAAGACACGCCGGGCTGGGGCGCCGGGCTGAAATACCACGGGTTGACTCGTGGCGATCGATGCTGCGGACCCGCTGTCGGTAGCGCAGGCCGGCGCGGGCCCACCTGTAGGTCCTGCCTGCGGATCGAAGCCCGCGCCGCGAAATGTTACCGTGGTTCCCGCAGCCAGGTCGGTGCAGGCGCCCGGCAAGCTGATCTGGACGCTTGCAGCGGTCACGTTGGCAGCAGTTTCGTCGGCGCAGACCGTCATTCCTGCCACTGCCTGCACCCGTGGGGCAGTGAGCGGCGTACCGTCTTTGCTGAGCAGGCTAACGTTCAACGTCATTACCGCCGGATCAGGCTGGCCTGCGGCTGGCGAAGAGGCGTCGCCCGTGGTGCTCCCACCGGGAACGCTGCTGGCAGAGCCACTGCCGGTCGAGCCTGGTGGCAATGTCGCGCCGGACCCGGCTGCGGGCTGGCCCGGCTGATTAAACACCGGCGGCGCCGGTGCGCCTGACCCCGCGCTCGGCGGCGGGTTGAACACGGGTGGCGCTGGCACGCCGGACGGCGCGACACCAACCTGGCTGTTTGTAGACGGGGGTGGCAGGGCCGGGACCGGTGGCGCCGGTACGGCCGGTGGACCGGACACGCTCGCCGGTGGATTCACTCCGGGTGGGAAGCCGCTGCTGCCAGGCGGCGCGACGGCGGCAGGAAAGCCGCTGCCCGGTGGCGGCACCGGCGTGATGCCTGTGCTTCCTGGTGGCGGCACACCTGCCAGCGATGGCGGGGTCGGGATTGGCGCCGCACCGGGAGCACCGGGAGGCGGCGGTATGGCGGGCGGCGGTGGGATGCCAGGCGGCGGTGGGATGCCGGGCGGCGGTGGTATACCGTCGCCGCTAACGCGTACACCCGCCGGAAAGCCGGGAGCCGCAGCCAGCAAGGCCGCAGTCAGGTCAATGTGAACACCGCCCGGAAAGCCGGGAGCCGCGTCGTCCGCCTGAGCCGCCTGATCCGAGCCCTGGCTGGCATCCGGTTGTGGCGGCAGAAACGTTAGCGGTTCGTTCTCCTGGGCGCAACCCGACAGTAACTGCGCCTCAACGCTCGCTCCGGACGAGAATGCTAGTGCGGGCGACTGCTGGCCATCCCTGATCAGGCACACCGACTCCGGGCCGACGCGGATGCCGGAGGATGGGTCGTCGCCCTCAGCGGTGAAATGAATCAGCGCCCCATCGGCGGCGCAGCCACCCGGCAGGGTCAGCGTGAAGGCTGCCGGAGCGGAGACGACGCTGTAGTTGCGGCAGCCACCGCCCTCGACCGCGATCAGCACGCCGGGATTGCCAAGCGGGGGTTGCGACGGCTGACTGCCTGCAAGCAGGGTGCCATGCACGATCATCGGTTTGAGACCGGGAATGCTGGCTCCCGCCTGCCCGGTCGGGCGTGGCGTCGTCCGGGCCGCGGCCCGGACTGTCGCGGAGGCAGCAGAGCGGGGCGTGGTCAGGGCGGCGCGGGAGCGGGTGAGGTCATTCCTGACCGGACTCCTCTTTGAGCCTCCGGAAAAGATCACCAACAGCGCGACCACAATCAGCAGGAAAACCACACCGACGCCGACGCCGACGTACTCGTTCGCGTCCTCGTAGGCCAACGCGCTACGCAGCCATCGCTCCGGCTCGTCCGGGACTATCCGTTGCGGCAGGCGCGGCCGCAGCCGGCGCCAGCGATCGAATGCCACACTTTCCCCCGGGCCGGCCGGAACGCAGCCCCTGCCCGATGCGTCCCCGGCTCGCGCTGTCCCACTCTACTATGACACGCGCGGGCGCAGAGGCGTGACCGATGAGCGGAGCGTAGCCTCGCCGCACCGATCGTATGGGTTTGGTTGACTACGGGTAAAGGAGCTATTAACGAAACAGAGAGGCGAGCACGACCGGGGACATATCCTCGGAGAAGATGCCGTTCGGGTTGTCCACCAGCCAGACGTGCAGCATCTCTGGCGTCACACCGTTGAAGGTCGTACCGGCGGGACACTTGCCGTTCCCGTCGGAAAGCGCCACAACAACGCCCGCCT
>JBBRGK010000350.1:0-4355 GCA_038240805.1 Dehalococcoidia bacterium
TGCTGGTCCAGCGGGAGGCCAGTTCAGGGAACGATAGCCCGTTCGCGCGGCAGGCGGTAACTGAAGATCCGGTTCGTGTGCGTGTGCCCGTCGAACACACGGTGCCTGCCGTTACGGGTGATCTCCCGATAGCTGTTTTGCAACTGCACGATCCGCTTGCCGGGCAGGTTGAACAGGATGGCGCCCGCTTTCACCGGCTGCAGGCTGGCTTCACGGGTGCGGTCATCGACCACGCGGAATACCGGCTGCTCATGCGGGGCGCAGAAATCGAGGGCGCTGTGTACGGCGTCGTAGTTAGCGGGCCTGTCGTCATCTCCGGGGACGTTGCGCTCGTCGAAAATCGCCAGACCGTTGAGCACCCGTTCACGAAGATCGCCGTACAGAGGCTCGGCAATTTCGAGCAGTTCGCGCAGGGTCGAAGGATTTCTGGTGCAGGCCGCAACCAGCGCCGGCAGCGCCTCGCCATCGACGATGAAGCTGACCGTGCCCGAGGCATCCACGACTGTGCAACGCATCAGGTTCATACGTTCGTTCCCAGCCGATAGTAGCAAGCCGTTTGGCGGCCGGTCAACGCGTTGACCGCTCGTATGGCATTCATGTTTCGTTGACCGGGTGCCTGGGGCTCGGCTACGATGAGCCGTGTATCCCCCTGAGAGCGGCGACGCGCGCCTCCCAGAAACATGACAACAAAGCCAGACAAGAAAGCCAAGAAAATCGAGGACTGGAGTACCGCCGGTGCCGAAGCGCACGTATCAACCGAAACGCATTCCTCGCAAACGCGAGCATGGCTTCATGAAGCGGATGGCGACCAGCAACGGGCGCCGGGTGCTCAAAGCGCGCCGGACGCATGGCCGCAAGCGGTTAACGGTAGTTTAGGTCTGTATTCGCTTGCATTAATCCGGAAACCGAAGCAACCAGAGGGCCGCTCAAACAGAGCGTACGAGAAGGAACCGCGAGAGATGCGGCGCGAACTGCGGCTGCGGCGCTCCGCTGACTTCACTGCCGTACATCGGCGAGGCCGCCCGGTCGCCAGCGGCCTGCTTGCCATGCGCTGCCTGAACACGGCTGCACCGGTAAGCCGAATCGGCTTCTCGGTCAGCAAGCGAGTGGGCAACGCTGTCGTCCGTAACCGCGTCAAGCGTCGTCTCAGAGCTGCTGCGACATCGCTGTCGATTGGCCCCGGTTGGGACATCGTCGTCAGCGCCCGTCCTGTCGCGGCCACGCGCGACTACGCGGCCCTGCGGGAGGCGCTCTTCAGTGTGCTGCAGCGCGCACAGCTGCTGATACGGTCCGGAAGCGGCGAGGCAGAGGACCTGCGGAAGCAACAATGAAACGCGTCCTCCTTACGTTCATCCGCTACTACCAGCGGGCCGTGTCACCGGGGCTACCAGCGGCGTGCAAGTTTCAGCCCTCCTGCTCCCGTTACGCCTATGGAGCGATCGACCGCTTCGGTGCGGGGCGTGGCAGTCTCATGGCGGCGCGACGGCTGTTGCGCTGCATGCCCTGGAGCGCGGGCGGTTTTGACCCCGTGCCGGAGATAATAGGAAAGAGCAGTATGCAGCACGAATGGACTTCTGACCCAGACCTGGCCGTCGCAGACGAGAGCCGGGCAAAAACCGGGCAGTCGCCGGTATGAAAAGCACAGGCTTGATTCTGCGCCGCCTCCGACCGCTCCTGCCTGTGCTGCTTTTGCTCGTTGTACTTGGCGCCGGCTGCGGCGCAATCGCTGCCCCGCAGGGCTGGGCCGCGCCGGTGCTCACATCCGGCGGCGTTCTCACGACGCTGCACAAGGGCAAGCTGGCATTGGTCGATCCGACGTCGAAAAGCACAAAGTGGGAGTTCCCGTCCGCCAGCGACAAGAAAACGAAGCTGCAGGGTATCTACAGCAATCCTGCGGTCACCGACACACAGGTTGTGTTCGGCGGCTATAACGGTCACGTATATGCGCTGAACCTGTCCGACGGCAGCCAGAAGTGGGAGTACAACACCCATTCCAGCATCGTTGGCGGCGTTGTAATCGCGGGCAACACCGTGATTGCCGGCAACTCCGATGGCAACGTCGTCGCGCTCGACCTCGATAAAGGCACACCGAAACCTGGCTGGAACATCCATACCGGTGAGCGGGTCTGGTCCACACCGGTCATCGATGCAGATACCGTCTACGTGACCTCGTTGGACCGCAAAGTCTACGCCTACCGCCTGGCAGACGGCTCCCACGTCTGGACCGATTCGTCGTCGAAGGGGGCGATCGCCGCCACGCCGGAGGTCGTCAACGGCCATATCTACTTCGGCGCTTTCGACAAGCATCTCTACGCACTCGATAAGACGTCGGGGTCACAGCTCTGGCAGAGTCCGCCAGCGGCTAACTGGTTCTGGGCACAGGCGGTCGCGTCCGACTCGACGGTCTACGCGGGCAGCCTCGACGGCACGATCTACGCCTTCAGCGCCCAGGACGGGAGTGTCAAATGGTCGCAAAAACTGGGGGATTCGGTTCGCGGGCGTCCGGCGCTGGTGGGCGGCACACTGGTAGTCGCCGACCGCACCGGGCGGGTGGCCGGCTTCGACCCGGCCGACGGTACGCAGAAGTGGAAAACCGAGCTGAACTCCACGGCGCTCGGAGACCTCGTGTTGACCGCCGATAAGAACGCCGTGATGCTGGTGACCGAGGGCGGCAAGGACGGCAGCCGCCTGGTGCAGATCGACCCCGCAAAGGGCGATGTGACTGTCCTGGCAACGCCGTGAGCAGGCGACAGAGTACACTGGCAGCAGCGAAGAAGGTGGGAAGTCCGTGCAACTGATCGGCTTTGTCTGGAATCAAATCCTGATCGGCCCGGCGACGAACTTCATCATCGTGCTGGACCGGCTGCTGTTCGGTAGTTACGGCCTAGCGATCATCGTCTTTACGGTCCTCCTCCGTCTGGCGACGCTGCCGCTCACCCTGCGGCAGATGAACTCCTCCAAGAAGATGTCCACGCTGCAGCCGAAGCTGCAGGAGATTCAAAAAAAGTACAGCGACCCCAAACGCCGCTCCGAAGAGACGATGAAGCTCTACAAGTCGGAGGGCGTCAACCCGGCTGGCTGCCTCGTGCCGACGCTGATCCAGTTTCCGATTTGGATCGCGCTCTACCAGGTCATTCGGATCACGCTCGGTACCACGCCGGAGAGCCTGATCGACCTCTCGCATCGACTCTACCCCTGGAGCTTCTTGCAGCAGGCAGTGCCGCTCACCAGCCACTTTCTCTGGCTGAACCTGGGCGCTCCCGATGGCACCCTGGTGCTGCCGGTCCTCGTTTTCGTGACCATGTGGCTGCAGCAGAAGCTGACTATGACCCAGACCGCGATGCAGGGCAACGCGCAGACCGCGCAGACAAACCAGATGATGCTCTGGTTCCTGCCGCTGCTGTTCGCTTACTTCTCGTACTCGGTGCCCAGCGGTCTGGCGCTGTACTGGGTGATCACCAACATCGCCGGTATTACGCTCAACTACTTTGTCTTCGACTGGCACGGCAAGCATCCGATGGAGATCCTTGGGCTGCGCAACTTTAAGCTGAAAAACCTGAACCCGGCCAGCATGTTTGCGCCGCCGCAGCGAGGCGCACGCTCCGGAGGCAGGCCGCAACCGGCAGGTGCAAACGGCCGCGTTCGCAACGGTGCAACACCGCGAGGTGGGCGCGAGGTGATCGAGCAGGAAACACCAACGCCTGTGCAGCGCAATGGCGGTACGGCCAGGCAGCGGCAGCGAAACGGCACATCGCCGCAGCGCCGTGGACAGCCAAAGGCGCCGCCGGTCGTGCGCCCCGGGCGGCAGGTGAATCAGAATCAGACGGGCCGCCTGGGCTCTGACCCCGCGGATGGCGGCAGCGACTCAGAAACGAGGGCCGACGATGGCAGAGGCGCCTGAATCCGCAGGAACTGAGGCCAGCGGCAAGACCGTTGATGACGCGGTGAACCGCGCCCTGTCCGAGCTGGGGTTGCGTCGCGAACAGGTAACGATCGCTGTGCTGTCCGAGGGTCGCCCCGGGATTCTCGGCGTCGGATCGCAGCCGGCGCGAGTGCAGGTCACACCCATCGCCGCCGTGTCTCCGGTGACAAGGCGTGAGCCCGTTGCTGCGCCATTCGCAGATCAGGAGTCCGCCACCGCCGCCTCTGGCCTCGATGAAAACTTTATCAACCAGGGCGCGGGCATTCCTGCCCGGCTCGAACTCGACGAGATGGACGCCGACCTCGTTACCGAGTCTGCGATCGATGTACTGGAGACGCTGTTACAGCTGATGGGGCTCGATGCAGACGTGCAGGCGCGCGAGCCAGAAACTCCCGGCGACGGCGCCGGCATGATGACCGCGGTGCTCGACGTA
>JBBRGK010000351.1:0-4339 GCA_038240805.1 Dehalococcoidia bacterium
GCTACGGCGTCCGTGCATCATCATGCATTCGGGCAGGGCGAGACACAAGTGCGGCTCACGCGCCTTCCCGTATTCGGCCGGGGCGGTTGCCTGCGCGGGCGGCCCGCACGGTCCCGCCCCATATGGTCGACGGGTTCAGCGGTGACCGAGGTCTACCCTCCGGCAGAGGATGGCGACAACGGTGCCTGATCCTCGGTGGCCGGGATTGCCGGCATAGCCCGGGTCGGCCTTCACAATCACGATCTGCCTCCATGACCGATCGGAAGTGAAGCAAGCCCGGCTGGTCGGCATTAGGACGAGCGGCGTGGATCGAGGGCGTCGCGGAGGCCATCGCCGATGAAATTGATCGAGAGGATCGCAAGGAAGATGCAGATTCCCGGAGCGAGCGCCCAGTATGGCGCGGTGTCGAGCCGGTCCTTGGCGTCGAAAAGTATACGGCCCCATGTCGGAAGGTCCGGAGGGAAGCCGAGCCCGAGGAACGAGAGGGCAGACTCGGTGAGAATGGCGGACGCCACGCCGAGCGACGCCGCTACGATCACGGGGCTGAGCGCGTTCGGGAGCATGTGTACAAGCATCAGCCGTCCCGAGCCTGCGCCAAGTGATCGGGCCGCCTCGACGTATTCCTTCTCCCGAATGCTGAGAAAAGAGGCTCGCACGAGCCGGGCGACGCGCATCCAGGCGAGGCCGCCGATGATCACGACGATCAACAGGAAAACGCCCGCTTCCGGTCCCACCGTCTTTCGCAGCTTATCGCGGAAGAGATAGACCACCAGCAACAGCAATGGCAGCTGGGGCAGGCTGAGCATGACCTCGGTCACGCGCATGATCGCCGTGTCGGTAAAACGACCGAAGAAACCGGCGAGTGCGCCGAGAATTGTTCCCACCGTGACCGAAATCAGCATCGCGACCAGTCCGACCGAGATCGAAACACGGCCACCAAAGAGGACCCGCGCCAGGACATCCTGGCCCAGATCGTCGGTACCGAATGGATGGGAAAGGCTCGGCGATTGCAGTTTTTGGGCGAAGTTAACGTCGTTGATCGGTTGCGAATAGAGGGACGGCCCGATCAGCGTCGCCAGGACGAGGAAGCTGAAAACGATGAGGCCGAACATAGCCAGGTGGTGGCGGCGAAACTGCCGGAAAGCATCACCCCAGAGCGTGCGATGAGCGCGCTGTGGCAGGAATGCTCCGGCCCGGGCGCCAACGTCCGTCGCCGGACCCGTTGTGACTGCCATAATCGCGCTCCCTAGCCGACCTTGATGCGCGGGTCGAGGATCCCGTACAAGATGTCGGCGATCAGCGTAAAGACAACGACCAGGATCGCATAGGTAAAGACAATGAACATCACCACCGGTGTGTCCTTGGACGTCAATGAGTTAATCAGCAGCGAGCCCATGCCTGGAACACGGAAGATTTGCTCAGTGATAAGGGCGCCGGTGATGAGCGCCGGGAGGTCGAGCGCCAGAATCGTTACAACCGGAATTAAGGCGTTACGGAAGGCGTGCTTGATGATCACCGCTATTTCAGTCAGCCCCTTCGCCCGCGCGGTGCGGACGTAGTCCTGGCCGATGACGTCAAGCATCGCTCCGCGTACGTACCGGGTAAGTGAAGCCATCTGAAGCAGCGCCAGCACCATGATCGGCATGATCGCGTGCTTGAAGAGCTCCCACCCATACGTGAGCCCTGACCCCGGCAGATGGGTTGAGTAGATGAACGGCAGCCAGCGTAACCAGATGCTGAATATGAGAATGAACACCAGACCGGTGAAGAAACTGGGCAAGGAGATACCAAGAAAGGCGAACGTCGTCGCTACGTTGTCCATCCATGAGTACTGTTTAACGGCGGAGACGACCCCGATGATTAACGCCACCGGGATCGAGATCAGGTAGGCGATACCGACGATGAACAGGGTCGTCGGCAGACGCTGCTTGATCAGCGTTAGGACGGGAATACGGCTGACGAACGAGTAGCCCCAGTTACCCTGAACGACCTGAGAGGCCCAGCGGCTGTACTGGATCGGCAGAGGATCGTCGATGCCGAGCTGTTTGCGCAGGTTAAGGCGCACTTCCGGCGGGATGTCGGGATTGAGGGCGAGTTGACCGAACGGATCGCCGGGAGCGAAGTGCAGGATCGTGAACAGGATCATGCTGATCGCGACCAGTGTTGGGATCGCGATCAGCATGCGTCGGGCAATGAGCTTTGGCACCGTGTACTCCTTACCCGGCAATACAACCCGGCGAGTTACAGTTCCCGGCCTAGGCCTTGCGGTACCAATAGGCGAGCCCCGACAGTTCAGCTGCCCAGGGCTGCAGGTCCAGTCCTAGAAGGTTACCCTTCGCTACAACGACGTTGCCGCGGGCAACAAGCGGCACCTTGGGCGCATCGTCAAAGATAATCTGGTTCATCTTTTTGACGAGATCGGCAAACTTGATCGCGTCAAGCTCGGACGCTGTCTGCAGCCAGAGCGCGTCGAACGCCGGATTCACGTAGCGTACGACGTTGGTGCCCAGCCAGCCGTTTGACTTCTGCGCCAGGTTGTCGTTGGGCTGGCCCTTTGTCTGGCTGACGAAGGCGCGGAGATAATTCGTCGGGTCCACGTTCGTGCTATTGGTCCACATGCCGAGATCGAAGTGCACCTGGGCCAGGTTGTCGGGGTTACTCGCGTCGCCAAAGAAGACACCTGCATCGACCGACTTCAGCTCGACGCTAATGCCCTGCGCCTCAAGAGTCTTTTTGATCACGGCCTGCTCATTCTGGCGCAGGCTGTTGATCGAGGTCGCGAAGACGATCTTCATCTTGACGCCGTTGTTGACGCGGATTCCATCCGAGCCCTTTTTCCAACCGGCGTCATCCAGCATCTGCCCCGCCTTCACGGGATCAAAGGTCAGCTGGCTCGCAGGCGAAGGCAGGAACTTGCTCGGGTTGTAGACCAGATAGTTGGAGATCTGCCCTGCTTTGCCGTAGAGCTGATCGACCACCGTTTTGCGGTCGAACATCATGTTGAACGCCTGGCGAATCTTAACGTCAGCGAAAAATGGGTGCTTGGTCTGAATGCTTGAGACTTCGCCGCCGACCTCCTTGTTCGGGTCGGTAAAATTGAAGTACATCGATTCGGCGCCGGAACCCGGGTAGATCACGATCTGGCCCGTGCCGCCCTTCTGGTAACCCACCAGCTCGTCGTAAACAACCTGGATGTTCCAGCCGTAGTCGTAGTCCCCGGTCTGCAGCACTGCGCGAGCAGCAGACGGAGCGTCGCCGCCGCCCTTGAGCGAAATGTGGTCGAAGAACGGCCGGTTCTCGATGTGATAGTTCGGGTTGATGTCGGCTTCGATGCTATCGTCCGGCCGGAACTCCACGATCTTATAGGGACCTGTGCCCAGCGGTTTGATATTGTTGGGCGCGTCGCGCGACGCCTTACCGATGAAGGGGCCGAAGGCGTGCTTGGGAATGATCATGCCGTTGGAACCCACGAACGCCGTCTGCCAGAACGGGACCGGTGTTTTGAAGGTCACCTTCACGGTCAGGGGATCGATCGCATCGACGGACTGCACCGTGACGTAGGCGCCAGCGGTCGAGGTGGCCGTAGCCGGATCGCTGATGTACTGGAAAGTAAACACCACGTCGTCTGCGGTGAAAGGTTGCCCGTCGTGCCAGGTGACTCCCTTTTTCAGCTTCCAGGTGACGGAGGCGCCGTCCTTCGCGAGGCCGCCATTGGCGACCGATGGGATCTCGGCCGCGAGCACAGGCACAAGATTGGCGTCAGCGTCGAACTCCGCCAACGGCTCGTAGAAGATACGGGAGGCTTCAACATCCTTGGTGCCGTTTTGAATGTGCGGCTGCGGCAGCGTCGGCGCTTGCCAGTAGAGCAGCTTCAGCGTTCCGCCGCCGCCACGCTTGGTCGGGGTGAATGCGTTCGCGGCGCCTGCGCTCGCGGAACCGGCCGCTTTCGGGGAACCTCCAGCAACTGCCGAGGCGCTGGCCGCCGCCTTCGTCGCGGGAGCGCCAGCCGAAGTCGCGGCAGCACTGGTCGCGGCCTTGTTGTTATTGGAGTTACTCGACCCGCACGCCGCAAGTACGCTGGCGATGATCGGCATCGTCAAGCCTGCGCCAACCATCTTCGCGATGAAATGCCGCCGAGAGATGTTCCCAGCCTTGAACTCCTCAGCAAGTTCTGCAACGGTCCAATCAGACATCAATCACCACCTCACCAGCACAAACACCTCAGACACGCGTATGTCCGATAGTGCGCCGAGTGTAGGCCGCTGCTCGTCAGGCGTCAAGTGACTCTTCACTTGCCCTTGTTACGTGTGGGTTACGAGATGAAATGGCGGCGGGAGTG
>JBBRGK010000352.1:0-4323 GCA_038240805.1 Dehalococcoidia bacterium
CACTGCCTCACAGCAGTAGAGAGAGCGATCTCCGGTCGAGTTGCACGGACTTTGAGGATGGACGGTGACGTTCAAGCCGAAGCATGATCAGGCCACCGCCTGCAGTCCTATTCGTTCCCGTCGTCCGTACAACACGCTCGAAGGAGCCCCCCGGTCGTCCTCGGAGCCCGTGCTACACAGCCAAAAGATCGCCTCGTCCATGCTCGGTGTGCGAACGGGCAACCAATGATCGCCCTCTCTACTGCGGAGCAGTGGAGAGGGGACGGGGTGAGGCCCGCCCTACCCCTGTTTGGCGCGAAACTCGGCGACGATCGGCTGGGCGGTGCGGAACGCGGTGACTGCAGCAGGGAAGCCTGCGTAGCCGCTGATGTGGATGAAGATTTCGCGGATCTCCTCGGGAGTAACGCCGTTACGGAGGGCGCCGCGCACATGCAGCGCGAGCTCTTCGGTGCGACCGAGCGTCGCCAGCGTTGCAAGGTTGATGATGCTGCGGGTTTTGCGGTCCAGACCGGGGCGGTTCCAGATCACGTCCCACGCCTGCGCGGTGACAAACTCCTGGAATGGCCGCGTGAACTCGTCGGCTGCTGCCAGCGCCCGATCGACGTACTCCGGTCCCAGCACTTCGCGCCGTGTCTTCAGCCCCGCTTCGTACTGCCCCGTCCGCTCAGTGTCGCTCATCGTTCCATCCTCTTCGTGCAAACGTGCCCGTCCATCCTCAGCGTCCGTGCAACGCAACCAATGATCGCCCTCTCTACCGCAAAGCGGCGGACCAGTACCACCCGTTAGGCGTTGGGGCAGAGGGGAAGGGGTGAGGTTTTCTACACCGTCGTGCGGCCGGTTAGCTGTGTGGTGCAGAAGGCGCAGCGGCTCGCGGCCAGCGGGACAGTGCTGAGACATTCGGGACACTCGCGGGTTTTCACATCCGCTTTCGGCTGTGGACTGACGCGCTCCATCATCCGGTTGAGCGGAACGATCACGAGGAAGTAGACCACAGCAGCGATGATCATGAAGGCGATGATCGCGTTGATGAAGTCGCCGTAGAGAAATCGGCTGTTGTTGATCGTGAAGCTGAGGCTGGAGAAGTCCGGCTTGCCGCCAATCGCGGCGATCAGCGGCGTGATCATGTCCTTTACCAGTGCCGCGATGACGGCTCCGAACGCGACGCCGATGACAATGGCGATTGCGAGGTCGATAACATTGCCGCGCAACAGAAACGACTTGAAGCCCTTCATGTTGTCTCCTCCACGCCTCCTTCACTCGCGCGAAGGGGCCGATGTGCCATTATGCACCGTTCTACGGCGCCAGTTCCTTGAACGTGAACTTCGGCGCCGCTCCGCCCTGGAGTTCCACGACGCTGATCGCCGTGAGGCTGGTGTCGCAGTTGTCGTCGAAGCTCCAGGTGCCGGTGATTCCCGCGACGTTGCGCCCCGCCCGGAGAGCAGCCAGTACGGCCTGACGGGCGGCGATCGTCCGATCTACACCGGTGCCCGCCTGCGCATTGTCGCGATCGGCGCTCTTGCCGGCGCGGTCGATAGCCAATAAGACCGCGTTCATCGATTCGTAGCCGTACTGAGCGTACGGCCCCGGCTCACCTTTGTGCTGCGTCTTGTAGTCGACGTACCACTTCGCGCCTGCACCTTGCAGTTTGTCGGGCGGCAGACCAACCAGGGTTGCCACCACTCGACCAGGGTTACTGCCCACTGCCCCCGTGAATGCGTTGTCGGTGATGCCATCTGGACCCATGAAAATCCCTTTGAAACCGGCCCCGCGCAGATCCTTGAGCAGCTGCGCCGCGTTGTTCTCGGCGATGCCACCGAAGTACACCAGGTCGGGGTTTGTTTTCACGACTCTCGCGGCGACATCGCTGAACGAGGCCGCGCCTTTCGTGATGCCTTCCGCGCCGCTCACCTGCAGACCGAGCTCTTTTGCTTTGTTGGCGAAGATCGTGGCGATTCCGTGGCCGTAGAGCTCCGTGTCGTCGAGCACATATACGGATTTTGCCGCCAGCTGTTTCTGCGCGTAGGTGGCGCCGGCTACACCCTGCACGTCGTCGGTGGCAACCACGCGACAGAAATTGCGGCGATCTGGTCCAAGCGGCGAATAGATATACGGCTCGCCCGCAAGCGCCGCCGCAGTCCTGGTGAGGCCAGGGTAGGTGTCCGCGGGGCTGATCATCGCCACCTGTGTACGGTTCAGGATCGGAATCGAAACCTTCGCCGAACCAGAGTCGTAGGTGCCGATATAGGCGACGGTGGCCGGGTCTGCCGCCGCCTGCCTGGCGTTGTTCTGCTCGCGATCGGCGCTCCATCGGCCGTCGTCGCCCGCCTTTGTGCTGGAGTCGTTAAGCGAGATGTACTCGATTTTCAGTCCGCCGGCGTGTCCGTTGTGGGCCGCCAGCGCCATCCTGACCGCGCTGACGACGCTTTGCGCGTCGCCGCCGCCTGAGCCGCTGAGCGGCAGGCTCGAATAGATCCGCACGGTGCCCGACGGCGCGCCGCCCGAAACTGCGCTGCACGAGACGAGCAGAAGCAGCAGAGCAGAGGCGGGAAGGGACCATTTGTTTGACACGGTGTTGTTTCCTGGCGTTGGTGGACGATACGGGTACTGCCGTCGCGTAGTATAGACGAAAGCAGCGGCGTCCGGAGGGAACCGGCCATGGCGGAAGCGGCACACGGCGGCACGGCGCCCGGAATGTGGCGCTGCCCTGCCTGCGGAGTGGCAGCGCCTCCCGGCGAGAGTTTTTGCCTTGAGTGCGGCTCATCGCTCGACGCGGCGCCGACGCCGGTACACACGCCCTCCGGTACACCGCAGCAGGCACCGCAGCAGGCGGTTTCGCAACACGGAACCGGAGGAGCGGTCGGTGCGTCCGCCGCACCGCATCAGGTTGCAACGGCGACGGCTCCAGCACACACCACCGCGGCGAGTACGCAGCGAACCGGCACAGCGGGAGCACCGGCAGCAGGCGGCGCCGCCTGTCCCAAATGCGGTCAGCCCTACCGGCAGGGAGCCCGGTTCTGTCCCTCTTGCGGTCAGGCGCTATCCCCCGGTGCGCTACACATCGGCCAGGTGCTTGGCGGGCGCTATCGCATCACCGGCATGATCGGCGGCGGCGGCATGGGAGCCGTCTACCGCGGCGTGGACACCAACCTGCCGACGCGCGAGGAACCGGAAGGGCGCTCCTGCGCGATCAAGGCGATCCTCGACACCAGCGACCCGGAACTGCTTGCCGCGGCGGCGCTCGAACGGGAGATGCTGATCCGCCTCGATCACCCAAACATCGTTCGCATTTACGACATCATCACCGTCGGCAACGTACCGTTTATCGTCATGGCGCTGGTCAGGGGCACCGGTTGGAAACAGTTGATCGAGCAAAGCAGCAGCGCCTTTGCGCCGTCCGACGCCGTTGAACTGATTCTCGGCGTGATGCCCGCCTTCACCTACCTGCACCATCGCAGCCCGCCGGTCGTCTACCGCGACTTCAAGCCGGGGAATGCGATCCAGGTGAAGGACGATGACGGCGTGCGCCAGGTGCTGATCGACCTGGGCACGGCGGTGGAGTACGTTCCCGGACAGCCTGTCCAGGCATGGGGCACGCCCGGCTATGCGCCGCCGGAGATCCGCGGTGTCTGCGAGCAAACGCCAGCCATGGATGTCTATACGCTCGTGACCACGCTCGCCGAGATGGTAGGTCTGGACATTGACGCCTATAAGAGCGGTGGCGTGCCTCCCCGCGAACAGTGGCCGCTGCCGGCGGAGCTATACGACCTGCTTGCCCGTGGGCGAAGCGTTGACCCTGCGGAGCGCTACGACACCATCGATGAATTCCGCGAGCAGCTTGAAGGGGTAGCCCGCTTCATTGCCGGCGCCCCAGCAGTCGGAGGCCGCAGCCGCGCCGACCTGGCTGTACCGCTGCGCAGCAGGCTGTTCACCGGCAGCATCGGACATCGGACGACCGCCCGCATCATGGCGCTGCCCGCCGCCAACATGGCCGATCCGGTTGCGCCGCTGCTGGAACAGGCGCGAGCGCTGATCGCAGCCGGCCGCTACACCCAGGCGTTGACGACCGCCGACGCGGCTCTCGGCGCCAGTCCGAACAGTAACGACGCGCATCTCGTCAAGGCGGCGGCGCTGACGAATCTGGGCAGGAACGAGGAGTCTCGCATCGAGCTTGCTGCTGCCGAACGGACCACAACGCCGGCAACCCGCTGGCGCACGGCGATCGTGGAAGCACAGGCCGCCTCGGCAGCAGGCGATACGGCCGGCGCGGAACGGCTATACGGAGAGTTGATGCGGCTGGTGCCGGGTGAGGTGTTGCCAAAGCAG
>JBBRGK010000353.1:0-4319 GCA_038240805.1 Dehalococcoidia bacterium
AAATCGCCGCTGCTGCGGGGCTCACCGTCGAGCGCCCGCAGAGCCGTGAGGACGAGGTGATCGCGATTGTCGATGCCGATATCAGCTTCGGCGGTCTGGTGCCATCACTATTTCAACACGCACAGCAGGTGCGCTGGGTGCAGGCGGTCGGAGCAGGTGTCGATCGATATCTCGAAGGTCCGTTTGCCAGGAGCGATGTCGTTCTCACCAGCGAAAAGGGGCTGGTAGGGCCGCACCTGGCCGAGCAGGCTTTCGGACTCCTGCTCGCCCTGACCCGCGGCGTCGCGCTCGCCATTCGCAGCCGGCGATGGGACGCGCGCATCGGCATCCGCAACCGATCGTGGGAGCTTGGAGGGCGGACCGCAGGGCTGGTGGCGCTCGGCGGAACTGGCGTCGCCATCGCTGAACGTGCGGCCGCGTTTGGGATGCGCGTGATCGCCATGGACCCTGAGCCGGTCGATCTGCCGCCGCAGGTGGAGTCCTGCTGGGGCACCGATCGCTTTTACGATCTGATCGGTCAGTGCGACGTGATTTTTATCTCCGCACCGCTCACAGCGCAGACACGCCGGCTGTTTGACGCCGACGCTTTCGCGGCCATGCGCCCTGATAGTGTGCTGATCAACGTCTCACGTGGCGAAATTGTCGATACGACTGCCATGCTGGCGGCGCTGGAAAGCGGCCACCTGCGCGCTGCGGGGCTCGACGTAGTACCCGGCGAACCGCTGCCGACCGATAGCACTCTGTGGGATCACCCGCACGTCGTGATCACGCCGCACGTGGCGGGAGCTTCGCCGCTCAGGGGCGACCGTATTGTTGAGCGTTTTCGAAGAAATCTCGGTCGGTTCATCGCGGACGAGCCACTGGAAGGCGTGATCGACAAGTCGAAGGGATACTGACGGGCAGACCTCGCCACGGACCTGGCTCACCTATGTTTGCAGTTAGGACTGTCGAGGCGTGCCATCAGCAACCGCACACACCGAATGATCCAGAACCCTCCGAAGGAGCGGCGTTCTGAGGCATTGATTTCAAATATTGAGCAGCCACTGCTTCTCGGCGTTTACATCTTTCCGCGTGACCAGTCTCCTGGTCATTATATCCACAAGGCGATGGAGCTCCCGGGGAATCAATGCCGCTAGCATCCTGCCAACCCCCGCCGAAGCATGGGTATCGGGGAGTGGGCCGGGGAATGGGGATTATCTGAACCAGATCAAAGACATGAATTGGCATAAGCAGCGTTCGGGAAAAGGGTGACGCTACCGCTGTGGGGCAATCTTCTTGACATTGATAATGCCGGAGTCGATCACGTAAATGTTGCCCGCGGCGTCCGCTGCCACCGACCGAGGGCCGTTGAACTCTGCCTGTAACGCGGGTCCTGTCCGGTCGCCGTCGAGTCCAGAGCCAGCAATAGTGGTCACCACTCCCGCCGGCGAGATTTGTCTGATACGTCTATTGCCGCTGTCGGCCACCAACAGATTTCCTGAGGCATCTAGCGCGACGCTGCTTGGCCCGTTGAACTTTGCTGCTCGTCCCTGGCCGTCGGCGAAGCCCTTTTGCGACCCAGCCAATGTAGTGACCGCACCGGCGGGAGACACCTTGCGAATAGCGTTGCAAGCATAGTCCGGTATGTAAACGTTTCCTGCGCTGTCCACCGCTATCCCCGTTGTGTCAAGGTCAACGTCGCTGTTGCCTCCGAAACCCACTGCCTTCCCTTGGCCGTCAGTGCAGGTAGCTAGGCCGGGGGTCCCTGAAGCGGCAACCGTGCTCACGGTGCCGTCCGTTGCTATCTTCCGGAGCCGGCCTTTATCCCAAACGTACACTGTGCCGGCGCTATCCACAGCTATTCCGCTTGGAAAGTTGAACCGCGCCTGCGCTCGCGGGCCGTCTGCGGTACCGCTCCGGTCTCCCCCGGCCACCGTGGAGGTAATTCCGTCTGGCGTGACCTTGCGTATACGTGATTCATTCATATCGGCGATGTAGAGATTACCGCTGCTATCAAACGAGATGGCGCCTGGGTCGCAGAAGGAAGCATCTCTGCCGTCGCTGAAGCCGAACGCCGAGGTGTTGACACAGCGGCCCTGTCGTTGCTCCTGGCCCACATACGTGGAGATGGCCAGATCCGGCGTAATTTTTTTGATGCTCTGCTGCCCGACCGCAACGTACAGGTTGCCATTAGCATCCGCCGCGAGCGACGAAGCGGTGTTCAGGTCAGAGTCGAATGCAACCTTCCCGCAGTTGCTGCAGGTATTCGATGCCGCCAAGAGACTAACCGTCAAGAGACGAGTCGCGGTGCTCTGCTGGTTGCTGTTACCTGGCTGCCCAGAAGTATCCCGGTTCTTGGATGAAGAGCCGGCGCAAGCAGACCAGAGAAGCCCTGCGGCTGCCAGTCCGCCGAGGCCCACGATTATGAGCCAGGTGCGGTTTCTGGACTGCCATCCGGTTTTGGGCGGAGGCTTCGATGTCACGTCAGCACTCGGTTCTACAGGGTTGCTCATTGGGTCAGTAGTATTGGTATCCATGGGTTCATAGTATTGTAACACGCCGGATGCCAACCCGTCATTGGAAGAGGTCGTCATGTACCTTGTACCTCGCCGATTCCGCTCGCTAACGAATTCGAGAGAAGCGAGTGACGCGCTACCGGCGTATCGGTAACCGGGCCCATGGCTTGAGCAGCAGCGCGTCGAGCCGCGAGCGTCCCACCGTAGCCGTGTACGCCGCATCAAGGACCCCCGCAAACGTTGTGGTGATCGCCATCCCTTCGGCGTCCGGCGTGGCCTGGTACTCGGCGGTGAGCACGAGGGAACCGTGTTGCCAGCGCAAAATCGTCGTGCCGCGCCCGGAAGGTGGTTCGAAGGAGTACGAGCCAGGCGATGTTTCCAGAGGAGTTACGGCTCGAATATCCGTTCAAGCTCGTGGATGAGCAGAAAGATTTCCTGCTGACCAAATTCCTCTTTGAGGGATGGGTAGAGTGTGTCGAGCAGCCACTGCTTCTCGACGGTTACATCTTTCCGCGTGGCCAGTCTCCTGGTCACTATATCCACGAGGCGATGAAACTCCGGGGGGTAATCAACACCGCCAGCATCCTGCCACCACCCCTCAAGAAACGGTGCCTGGTAAGGCTGCAGAATTGACAGTCCCTTGTAGCGGCCAACCAACATGCGCTGGACGTCTACCACCTTTTCAGGCGGTATCTCCTCACCTGGTGCCTGGGCGTATGTAGTTTCGTATCGAGTTGGGAGCAGGACGAGAATGCGCAGGCAGCGATCAAAGGTCGGCACCGCCTACCGCTCCGTTCGCGCCCGGTCTCTTGCTGGTCGCCCCGCTTCCCACGTGTTTGGCTCCTCGAGCACCGGCTTCGAAAAACCTGCAGGAGCTGTCTTGTACCGGTAGGGAATCTCAGCCTGCTGCAGCGCATCTTGCACTTTCGACCAGTGGAAAGAGGACAAGATATATACCAGGTCATCTTCTACCTGTCTTACGTGCATCGGAACACCAGCGGTATCAAGCGCTTTCCAGCCACGCGGAGTGTTCTCCGCAGAGAAGCGAACCGCCACCGCATTGATTTGAGGTGATGGCTCGGGAACGCCAGGATTATCTGTGTGTGATGCTGGCTGTTGTGCCAGCTGATGCTCTCTATCTTCGATAGTAGATGCCGAAGTTGGACGCACCGTCCGGTTAGAAGGCACTCCACAGACCTCACGGTAGCAAGAGTATATGTGCAGGATAACAGACCCTGAGCCATCAGCGCTGCGAGGTGTCTACCTCGCCGATTCCGCACGTTAATGAATTCGAGAGAGGCGAGTGACGCGCTACCGGCGTATCCGTAACCGGGCAAATGGCTTTAGCACAAGCTCGTTGAGCAGCGAGCGTCCCACCGTAGCCGTGTACGCCGTATCAAGTTCCCCTGCGAACGTCGTGGTGACCGCCATCGATTCGGCGTCCGGCGATGCCTGATACTCGGCGGTAAGCACGATCGAACCGTGTTGCCAGCGCAAAATCGTCGTGCCACGATCGCCCCAGTCGCCCCGGTACGCCACCGTAACGCCGCCGTCGCCGAGGTGGACTTTGGTCGCAAGTGGTGTCCACTGGTCGGGGAAGTCGTTCGTTGCGAGCGCTGCTGCAGCACCGGCGGTGTCGGCGTACGCCTCCCACTCGGCCCACAGCGCTGGCCCAAGCGGGTTATCACCGTAGAGTTCGACCTGGCCGCCGAGCCAGCTGCGGGACCTGGCTGCTTTGCTGGTCTGCACCGCGTCGCGTCCGCCGCCGCTGCCCGAGGTGGAGATCGTGGCCGGCGTCCAGCCGTTGTACTCGTTGTAACTGGT
>JBBRGK010000354.1:0-4296 GCA_038240805.1 Dehalococcoidia bacterium
ATTCTTTCTCACTTTCGGGTTCGGTATTCCGATCGGCATCTACCTGGCCTTGCGTCGCGGACATTGGCAGGACCCGACGATTACGGCGTTTCTGCTTGTGCTCTCGGCGATCCCGGTTGTGCTTATTATCCCGACTTTGCAGGTGTTCTTCGTTGTCAAGCTGAAATGGCTTCCGGTCGGCGGCTGGCACGGCCTGCTGAGTACGGCGGCGATTCTGCCAACGATCACGCTCACCGTGCCCGCTCTCGCCGGTATAGCGAGGCTGATGCGCATCACCATGCTGCAAGTGTCGGACGAGGAGTTCGTTCGAACGGCGCGGGCAAAGGGGCTCAAGGAGAGCACGGTCGTCGTTCGCCACATCCTGCGCAATGCAATGCTGCCGATCGTGACCGGCATTATCACCGCGCTGTTTCTCCTGTTTTCGGGATCGTTCTTCGTCGAGTTCCTGTTCGGAATACCGGGCATCGGTGCGGAAGCGATCTCTTCTATCAGCAGCCGGGACTACGACGAGATCATGGCGATCACGATTTTCGGCGCGGTCGCCTTCATCCTCGCCAACCTGGTGCTTGACATTGTGTACACCTTTATCGATCCGCGCATCAGGCTCGGGACCGCGTAACCGGGGCAACGACGAGGCTCGAAGTGAGTGCAGTCCAACCCGATGCAACCCTTTCCGGCGCACAGGTCTTCGACGCTGGCGTCGCTGCGCCGTCGGCGTTTGGCGAGGTCGTCCGCGGCCTACTGAAGCGCAAACTCGCCGTGGCAGCGTTGTGTTACATCAGCGCGTTCTATCTGTGTGCGCTTTTCGCGCCCGTGATCGCGCCTTACAGCTACTCGGCTCAGGCAGTAAACAAGCAGAGCGTCCTGCAGGGACCGAGCAGCAGGCACTTGTTCGGCACTGACGCTCTGGGCCGCGACCTGTTCAGCCGTGTTGTCTACGCCACCAGGACTACGGCGTTGATCACCATTTTGACGTCGTTGACCGGGGGTCTCATAATCGGACCGGGCCTCGGGCTACTCGCGGGCTATCGGCGCGGCTGGGTCGATGCGCTCATCAACCGGCTTGGGGAGGCGCTGGGCAGCATGCCGCCCCTTCTATTGATTATCCTCCTCGCGGGGACCTTGCGCCCTCGCTTCGACGGTTGGATACGGCATGGATACGGTTGGCCGTTGATTGGCGACAGCTTGAAGACCGGTATCGGCGATATCGCCTTTGTCTTCCTGGTGCTGTCCTTGATCGACTGGGTGGGCGATGAACGGCTGATCCGCTCGCAGGTGCTGGCCGTCCGGGCTCAGGAGTACGTGATCGCCGCCGAGTCCATGGGCGCATCGACCCGGCGCATTCTGTGGCAGCACATCTTTCCCAATATCAGGCACCTCGTAGTGCTTGGCATCACGACCTCGTTGGGCGCGATCGCTCTCGGTGAGGTGGCTCTAAGCTTCTTCGGTCTCGGTGTGCGGCTTGGGACGCCAAGTTTCGGTGCAATGATCTTCGAAGGCTCCGGAGTGCGGCAGGTAACGGCGCATCCACATCTTCTGTTCGTGCCCGGGACTATTGCCGTCCTGCTCTTCGTTTCGTTTGCGCTTTTTGGCGATGCGCTCAACGACGTGTTGAACCCGCGTACCCGCTAAATGACTCGTCCGTGGATGGCTGCCAGCGCAGCGGCTTTTGGCCGGCCCAGAGGCCGCATGATATAGTGAAGAGCCGGAGGAACTGCCCGATTGAAGATAACCAGCGAGCGAAAGCCCGATAGCCAGGTCCTGCTTGAGATCGAGGTCGATCCTGAGCGATTGCAGAAATCGATGGACCAGGCCTACCGCCGAATCGTCGGCAAGTACCGTATTCCAGGGTTCCGTCCCGGCAAGGCGCCACGGGTCATGTTCGAGCGGTATGTGGGCCGCGAGACGCTTCTGCGCGAAGCGCTTGAGACGCTGGTACCCGAGGTCTACGACGAGGCGGTCAAGGACCAGGCTCTCGACCCGATTGACCAGCCGCAGTTCGAAATCCCCGAGGTCGAACCGCTGCGGATCAAGGCAACCGTGCCTCTCCGGCCCACGCCTGACCTGAAGGCCTATCGTTCGATTCGGGTCGAGCGGGAGGAGACGGCGCCCGAAGCGGACGAGGTTGAGAAAAATCTCGAAGAGCTTCGCCGACGTTACGCCACTGTCGAGCCGGTAGAACGGCCTGCGCAGGCCGGAGATATCCTGAGGATCGACATTTCCGCCCGTTCTAACGATAGCGAACTGCTCAATGAAACCGATATCGACCTTCGCCTTACCCCCGAAGGCATGGCCGGTGTTCCAGGACTCCTGGAGAAGATGGCGGGGTGCGAGAAGGGCAAGAGTTACGACTTTGAGGTGGAGGTTGCGGCGGACGATTCTGACGCCGCAGTGGCTGGAAAGCAGGTCGTTTACCACATCGAGGTCAACGAGGTTAAAGAGGAAAAGGTTCCCGAGCCGACCGACGAGTTTGCGCGCGAAGTTGGTGAAGGCTTCGATACGTTCGTCGCTCTGCGGGAACGTGTCGAAAGCGATATCCGCAAGCGGGTCGAGGACAAATCCAACCGTGACTACGAGCAAAAAGTGCTGGACAGCCTGATTGAGCAAGCCCAGCTTGAGTATCCTCCTATTCTGGTCGAGCGTGAGATCGACCACATCATCAGCGAGCAGACAGGTGGCGGCTCTCGGGCCAATCTCGACGCTGCACTGCGCGGCGCCGGACGTTCCGAGCAGGAGTTCAGGGACGAACTGCGCCCTCCGGCGAAGCAGCGGGTTGAGCGCTCGCTGGTCTTGACAGAGCTGGCCACCAACGAGGGGCTGGCGGTCCAGCCGGAAGACGTGGAAGCCGAGTTGGATCGGCTTGCCGGTGCGAACACACCGCAGAACGCGCGTATGCGCGAAATGTTCGACACCCCGACTGGCCGCGAGTTCATCGAGCGGACGCTGCTTACCCGCAAGGTCTATGATCGGCTACGTGACATCGCGGAGGGTCATGAGCTGCCGCCGCAGGCAGTGGCAGCAAAACCGGCTCAGCCCGGTGCCCCGGTCGATGCCGGCGAGCCTGTCGCTTCAGTCTCCAAAGCGGAGGCGGACTCCGGCGGCCAGACCAAAGCGGCAGAACAGGACGAACCGGCTGTCAAGGGCCAGGATACATCCCTGGGGAATGACGGTAAGCTCAAGCATGTAGAGACTGCAGAGGCGGCGCCGACGGAAGGCTAATCGGTCTACTACGGCAAAGAAGCAACAGGCAGCCCGGAACGGCGAAGTCCGGTCACGCCACAGGGAGCTCACGTTGAGCCCGCTCACAGAGGAGTTCTGTCATGGCCGGTAACCGCACCACGCGGGTTCAATACCACTGCTCGTTTTGTGGCAAGAACCAGGACCAGGTGCAGCGCCTTATTGCCGGTCCCGGTGCTGTCTATATCTGCAACGAGTGTGTTGATCTCTGCCGCGAGATCATCCAGGAAGAGGCCACCGGCCCGGCGAAACCGAAGCCCGGCGGGCAACGCATCCCGGCGCCAAAGGTGCTCTACGATCAGCTCGGTGAGTACGTGGTCGGCCAGGAGCAGGCCAAAAAAGTTCTCTCGGTCGCTGTCTATAACCATTACAAGCGGATCAACGCCCCGGCTTCGGCTGATGTGGAGCTTGAGAAAAGCAACATACTGCTGGTTGGACCGACTGGCTCGGGCAAGACGTTGCTCGCACGTACCCTCGCAAGAATCCTCGACGTGCCGTTTAGTATCGCCGACGCGACCGCGCTCACGGAGGCAGGCTACGTCGGTGAAGATGTCGAAAATATCCTGCTGCACCTGATTCAAGCCGCAGACTTCGACATTCCGAAAGCCGAGCGCGGCATCGTGTACATCGACGAGATCGACAAGATCGCCCGCAAGAGCGATAACCCGTCGATCACCCGCGATGTCTCCGGCGAAGGCGTACAGCAGGCGCTGCTGAAGATCATTGAGGGATCCGTTGCAAGCGTGCCGCCACAGGGGGGCCGCAAGCACCCGCACCAGGATTTCATCCAGATAAATACGGCGAACATCCTATTTATTGTGGGTGGAGCATTCGAAGGGCTCGACAAGATCATCGACCGGCGTCTTGGACTCGATCGACGTTCGCTCGGCTTCCTTGCGGGGTCACGGCCTGCGTACGCCTCGCCGCAGCTGGAAACCGATTCGCTGCTCAAACAGGTAACCCACGATGATCTGCTGAAGTATGGCCTGATCCCGGAGTTCGTCGGTCGGCTCCCGATGGTCGTAGCGCTGGAGTCACTCGATCAGGACGCGATGGTTC
>JBBRGK010000355.1:0-4295 GCA_038240805.1 Dehalococcoidia bacterium
CCAGCTATCCAGCACGCCGCACTTGTGGGCAAAGTCTTCGACGCCGATGTAGGGCACGTTCCAGCCGTCGGCGTGACGCGCGGCAATGCGCAGCGTGCGCTTCTCGCCTCTGCCGCCAATCCAGAGCGGCACGTGCGCCTGCACCGGTTTCGGATAACAGGCCGCGTTCTCCAGCTGGTAGTAAGTACCGTTGAAGTCGGTTCGCGCCTGCGTCAGCAGGAGCTTGATCGCCCGTGTGCCCTCTTCCAGCATGTCGAGCCGGCGCCCGATCGGCGGGAATTCGTAGCCGTAGGCAGCGAACTCCTGCTGGTGCCAGCCCGCGCCGAGCCCAATTTCGAGCCGGCCACCGCTGAGATGATCGATCGTCGTAAAGGCTTTGGCCAGCAGTCCGGGATTGCGATAGAGCATGCAGAAAACGAGGCAGCCCACACGCACCCGCGTCGTATCGGTAGCGATCGCCGCCATCAGCGTGGTCGCCTCGAACTCCGGGCTCTCGCCGTCGATGTATGGCGCCTCGTATAGATGGTCCCAGACAGAGATCCAGTCCAGATGCTGGTCGGCAAAGCGCCATAGCCGGCGCAAATCGGACATTTCAATATTTTGCGGACCGATGTGGATCCCGAGCCTCAGCTTCATCGTCTTCCCTCTGGCTGAATCATGCAGCAATGCTAACTCCGGCATGATGGCGCAGGGAGTCGAAGTCTGCAAGCGGCGGCGACGGCGTATGAGGCAAGCCGTGTATCGCCCGTGGTTGCTGTCGCACGACTGGCGGTTGCGCCAAACTCATCCCGAGTGTTCCTGACTAAAGAACGGAGGCTGCATGCTTTATCTTGTGATCAGCACTCCACGTCCCGAGCGGCCATCCGAGGTGCGTTCCATCCGGCAAAAGTTCTGGCACTGGATTGGGCCGCTGCTGGAGGATGGCACGGCGCGCTTTTGTTACCCACGCCCCGGGCGCGGCGCCGTGGCGCTGTTCGATGTCGATTCGAACGAAACGCTGCACCGTTTATTGAACGAATGGGCGGAGTACATCCCGGCGACGTTCGATCTGTACCCGCTGATTGAAAGCGAACAGGCGCGCAGCTACCTCGATCTCACCGCAGAGTAGTCGCGATCACGACGGCTCCTGGCAGCAGCCGTGGCCGTACGCCGAGGAACAGACCGATGCCCGCTGGGGAGACCGTTGGCCCGATTGAGACATCACCTCTGTTCGTGTACGGGTTCTTAGGGCCCGCGCAGGATTCCCAAAAAGCCGCATTGCCGCTCGTCGGCGACCCGATGTCAGCCGGGCGAGGCTGCCTGAAACGGTTTCGGCGATCGTCCTTACGAAGGCGCCGCAGGCCGAGGGGGTGGGGCCGCTGGCGGTGGGGGCACAGCGGGTGGGTATACCCCGTTGCCGGGCGGAAGCAGCCGCTGGTTGAAGCCATGCCGGGCGCTGAATGCCGGACCAAAGGCGCGTGAGCCGTGCGAGACGTGCCCAACGAGTGCGAAGACCACCATTGCGAACCCTGCCAAAACAAGACCACGCGGCGCCCGCCGTTTGTGCCCGGTTCGTGACGTGACGCTGCGACGCTGCTCAATCGCGGGCATCAGGCGGTCGAGGAAGGATTCGATAGCGATCGACTCAAACTCGGGGCCGAGCTCGTGGGCTGCCAGAAGCGTCGCCTTCAACTCCTGCCGAAGGCCGTCATCCAGCGCCGTCTTTGCTGCGCCATAAGAAGAGTTCTGCTCACCGGCTGCTGGATGGGACATGGTGACCTCCGTGGGGGTCCAAATGCTCGCAATTGAGTCACTATACCACAGAATCTTAAGCGATAGCTCCAGATCATTAAGCCTCGAATCAAGATCCGTCATCCGTTCGATCTTCGGATCCTGCTCGCACCGCAGCTATCGCCGGGACCGGATTACCTGCTGCCTGCATGGCACCTTTAGTACCAGGCAGTCGTAATTCCGACGAGATCCATTTCAAAAGCGCCCGGTGGGAGGTAAAAAATCCGCCAGGTTGCAGACGTTCGCTCGACGGTGCCGGCGGCGTAGCCGGCGCTGGTACCGTCCGGCATGTTGCAGCCATAGTTGGCGCGCAACCCTGCCACGGCGATCGAGGTTCCCAGGAAGGGCAGACAGCGGGCGCCGTTCGCCAGCTCCAGCGCCCAGGGCTGGCTCGTGAGGTCCAGGTCCTGCCGGCAGGTGGGTTTGCCGCCGACGTTGCACTCCTGGAACGACGGCAGCGGCGCGGCGACGGAAAGAATCGTCACGCTGGACGACCAGGGCGACTGCACGCAGGCAAGGTCCATGGAGAAGGTGAACGGGTTCTGGAAGCAGGGGTCAGCCGTACCGCAGCGCCATGCGTCGGCGCGCTGTGTAGCGAGCGAGCCGGTCTGACAGGAGCCGTTGGCCACATCGGGGTTGCCCACAAAGGGCAGGCGCGCCTGCACGGTCAGCGCGGGGTTCAACCCATCCTGGTTGAAAGCCAGGTACACGCGCACGACCGTAGGGACGCTGCTCTGGTCGGCTTTGACGGCGACAGGGTTCTGCTGCGGCCTGCTTACCCTGGCTGAGGCAGGGGCAGTGAAGGCGAAGGTAACCAGGGCCAGCGTCGCGGCGATCACGACCGCGCGGCCTGCGCCGGGCACGCGGCTAAAGAGACGGTGCATGGTGTTCCTCCAGTGTCGCTCCGCAGGATCCTCGTCTGGCCTGTTCTACCAGCCCCTTCATTTCCGAATGGGCGGCGCCTGGCAGGCCGGCAGCGGGTGAGTCCGCGGGCCGGCACAGTCTATCAGCACCGGCGATGACACCGGCAGCTTCGGACGCCGGCAACGACCGGATCGATGGGCATCAACGGTGAATCGATCGCAGCAAGGGTGCGCCCGGTTCAGCGAGTCTGCAGTGAAAATCTCGATCTGACGTCAGGGCGGCAACGGCGCACGCAATGAAGCAGTATCCTGCCCAACAGGTGGGGCCGGGATCCGGCTTCACCCATGCGGTATCGGAGTGTCAGGCGTGAATCAGGACAGAGGGGTCCACCGCGTTGCGCTGGTGACAGGCTGCAGCCGGAGCCGGGGTATCGGTGCTGCCATCTGTCGTGCCCTGGCCGCAGATGGGATCGACATCTTCTTCACCTACTGGACGGCGTACGACGGCACGATGCCCTGGGGCGCCGACACCGAAGGCCCGGCGGCACTGTCGCAGGAGTTGCAGCAGCATGTCCGCTGCGCGAGTGCCGAGGTGGATCTGTCAGTGAGCGACGCGGCGGAACAGCTGCTGGATACTGCAGCGGCGGCGCTGGGGCCGCTGTCGATCCTGGTTAATAACGCCACCCATTCCATTAATGATGGTTATCAGACGCTCGACGCGGCGACTCTGGATGCCCATTACGCCGTGAACATGCGCGCCACGATGCTGCTGAGCACCGGCTTCGCGCGCCGGTTCACCGGCAGCGGTGGCGGCCGGATCATCAACCTCACCTCCGGACAATCGCTCGGTCCGATGACGGACGAGCTTGCCTACGCAGCCACCAAGGGAGCGATCGAAGCGTTCACGCTCTCGCTATCGGCGGGCCTGGCCGCGCGAGGCATCACCGTCAACGCGGTCAACCCCGGTCCAAACGACTCCGGTTGGATGACTGACGCGGTCCGAGAGGAGGTGCGCGGACGATCACCGTCTGGCCGCATCGGCACACCGGAGGACGCCGCGCGCCTGGTCGCCTTCCTGGCCAGCGACGCTGCGGCCTGGGTGACGGGTCAGGTGATTCACTCAGAAGGCGGCTTTCTGCGGCGATAAGGCTGCCCCCAGCGTATAATTCCCTGCGGGCCGATAGGGCCGCGGAGCAAAATCATGTGTTATCCATTCAACGCGCAGCCACCGGAGGCTGCCGGCGCTTCGGGCGCGGCGGCTACCGAAGACCTGGTACTAACCTCTGCTGACGGCACACGTTTTGCCGCGTTTGCCGCGAAAGCGGGAGCGCCATCAGGTGCTGGAATCGTCGTGTTGCCCGACGTGCGCGGTCTCTTCCGCTTCTATGAGGAGTTCGCGCGTGGCTTCGCTGCCCAGGGGATCAACGCGGTCGCGATTGACTATTTCGGCCGCACCGCCGGTGTCTCAAAGCGCGACGAGGAGTTCCCCTTCATGGAACATGTCCGGCAGACGAAGGCGGTCACGGTCGCTGCCGATGTTGGCGCGGCCGTAACATATCTACGTTCTCCGGCAGGCAGTTCGTGCACCTCAATCTTCACCGTCGGCTTCTGTTTCGGCGGGGCGCAGTCATGGCTGCAGGCAGCCAGCGGGCATGGCCTTTC
>JBBRGK010000356.1:0-4270 GCA_038240805.1 Dehalococcoidia bacterium
CCGAGAACCAGTAGCCGCCGGGGCCGGACCCTTTTAGCTCCTCACCCATGTTGATGAAGTCGAGGATCTGACTCAGGACTGGACCGTTCGGCATCGAAACCGCACGATCTCCGGTGATCGGCTGGCCGATGTCAATGAGCGTGTGGCGGTCGGCCAAATAGAGCATTTTGATCAGCGAGATGTATGGGAGTTCCCCCCCGCACTCGCGCAGCAGGAAAGCTGCCGCCTGGGTCGCTTTTCGTTCGTTGAACGGGAACCTGATCATCAAATACCTACCGCTGGTCGGCGAAGTTCACGCGAGCGCTCCGCTGCCTATCCTACCGATGTATACAGAATATCACAACAAAAGAACATGTGTTCTATATTGTCAGTACGTCTGGTCCAGAGATAGCGAGGCTATCTTCGTGATCCATTTGTCGGTGCGTCGGACCTCAGGCGCGGCAGCATGCGAACGTGTACCGTGTTAATACATCCAGGTGGGAGGTAAACCGATGGCTGTGTGGCGCAATGACCCCGAGGTGGAACCGGGTGCGGTGGGGATGGACGGAGCCGTGCTCGATGAGATGGTCTCGCGGTTCAACGAAGCAACAGACCGTGGTGACCTCTTCTCCGGCGCTCAAATGGCCGTCTACCGCAACGGAAAGCTGATCCTCGACGTCGGCGGTGGAATGGCGCGAGCCCGCACCAACGCCGCCGTCGATCCGGAGACGATGTTTGTCATCTTTAGCTCCACCAAGGGCATGGCGGCGCTGGCGATGTGGATGCTGCACGAACGCCGCGCCTTCAACTTCGATGATCCGGTGGTGAAATACTGGCCATCCTTCGCCTCGCAGGTGCCTGAAAAGGCCGAGGTGACCATCCGGCACGTCATGGGTCATCGCGGCGGCTTCCCCAACGGCCCTGACTGGTTCACGGCGCGCTGGTGGGGCAACCGCGAGGCGCTCGTCCGCGCAATGGAAGAGGTGCCGCTTGTCTGGAAGCCGGGCGAGTTCAACGGCTATCACGCCCTGAACTTCGGCTGGATGGTAAACGAGCTTTGTCTGCGGACGGACGCGAAGGGGCGGGACATCGGCACATTCCTCCGGGATGAGGCGTTCGGGCCGCTGAACATCGCCGACGCCTACGTTGGTCTTCCGGACGAGCCCGCGCTGGAGGAACGCGTCGCCTGGGTGGAGGAGCCGGAGCAGCCGATGACCGTCGCACAGGCGACGGGGGTCTCGACCAGCAGCGCCCCGGTGGCAGCGGACCGCGTATTTCGGTCGCCGCAGATGGACGATCGGCACCGCGAGACCCCCGAGCTCAGCATCCCCTGGAACCGTCCCTCGGTTCATCGTGCGGTCGTGCCCGCAGGAGGTGGTATCAGCACCGCCCGCGCCCTCGCGAAGATGTATGCCGCACTCGCGCTCGGCGGTGAGCTGGACGGTGTGCGGGTCGTGCAAACAGAAAGCCTGGAGCAGGCGATCGTACCGACGAATGCAGCCGGCGAGATCGATAAGACGATCGGGATGCCGATGCGCTGGGGCACCGGCTGGCATGTTGGCAGTGCCGCTGAAGGCGCTACGATGCGCACCTTTGGCCACGGCGGTAGAGGCGGGCAGATGGGCTGGGGCGACCTCGACCGCGGCCTCGCCTTCGGCTTCACCACCACAGGCCAGCTCAAGACCGAGGAGTATCAACGCTGGCTGTTGGGCCTGCAGAGCCTTGCGTTCCGGGCGTGCAAAAACTGATGGCCGACCGGCATCGGCCGATATGCGCTTATCGCGCCAGCGGACCCCGGATGTAGCGTTCCGCCCCGATGGCAGCGGTGACGCCGTCGCCAACGCTTGCAGCGATCTGGCTCGCGGAGAACTGGCGCAGATCGCCCGCTGCGAAAATGCCCTTCACCGAGGTTTCCAGACGCTGATCCGTGATCACGTGTCCGGCGGGGTCGAGCGCGACCACATCCTTGAGGAAGCCGGTGTTGGGGCGAAGTCCCGTATAGATGAAGACTCCAGCGACATCAAGCTGGCTGGTGCTCTGATCTTTCACGGACCGTAGGCGGACGCCGTCCACCGCGTCCTTGCCGGTGATCTCGACCGGCTCCGTATTCCAGATCACGGAGAGATTGGTTTTCGCGAGCAGCCGCTCCCGGCCGACCTGCTCGGCGCGGAAGGCGTCGCGCCGGTGCACGACGGTGACGTGTGAAGCGATCCCGGTCAGGTAGAGGGCTTCGTCGATTGCTGAATCACCGCCTCCGATGACGGCCACCGGCTGATCGCGACAAAACTCTCCGTCGCAGGTGGCACAGTAGGAGACGCCCCGCCCTTCGAACTCTGACTCACCCGGTATGCCGAGCCGGGCCAGCGTCGATCCGCAGGCAACGATCACGGCACGTGCCGCGAAGGAATCGGCATCGGTTTCCCCTGTTTCGATGAGGTGCCGCTCGCCCGCACCGAACGGCGTCAACCGCAGCACCTCGCCGTACTCCATGCGCAGGCCGGCGTCCAGCGCCTGCTGACTGAACAGCGGGCCAAGCTCGTAGCCGGCGATGCCATCGGGAAAGCCGGGATAGTTCTCGACTCGATCGACGTTGATCAGCTGCCCCCCGGCACCCATGCGCTCGATCAGCACCACGTCGAGCCTGGCGCGGGCACAGTAAAGTCCGGCGGCGAGGCCGGCAGCCCCTCCGCCGATGATCAGGACGTCAACTTCGTTTGTCATGGCTGCGGTCCTATAACATACTTTCAGGATTAAACAGGAAGGTACATTCCTGCGCCGGCTCGGCGCCTGGCCGCCTCCCGCTGCTGATAGAGTAACGTCTGCGGCTGCGACGGCCACCCCGAGGCTGCTGGAGACGGGCATTGCACGGACACACCGCCTGATAGCCCGCTGATCGACGCGCTACGGATCACTGGAGAAGGACGAGAGGAAGAACAACATGTCATGGATGCCCGAGGTCGATGAGCTGGAGCGGCGGCGAGAGTTCGCACGAGGCATGGGCGGGCCTGAGGGGATCGCTCGCCAGCATTCGCAGGGAAAACTCACCGTGCGTGAGCGGCTCGACCTGCTCGCCGACCCCGGCTCGTTTCGCGAGTTCATGGGGCTGGTCGGCGACGCCAGCTACGACGGCGCCGAGCTGACCGAGTTCAAACCGAAAGGCTCGGTCGAGGGCTTCTGCAAAATTGAGGGCCGCAAAGTGATCGTCAGTGGCGGGGACTTCACGGTGCGCGGCGGCTCTGGTGGAGGCCGACGTGGCGGTATGGGCTCGGAGCCGCCATCCAACCAGCGTGCATTAGAGTGGCGCCTGCCCTACCTGCGGCTGCTCGACGCCGCCGGCGGCAGCGTACGCTCCTTCGACGAAATGGGCCGCACCTACCTGCCCGATGGCAATGCCGGCTCGGCGACCGATGCCAAACTGCTTCAGATCGTGCCGGTCGTCTCCGCCGTAATGGGATCGGTTGCCGGTCTGCCTGCGGTGAACGCCTGCCTCTCCCACTTTAGCCTGATGGTGCGTGGGAGTAGCCAACTTTTCCCCGGCGGTCCGCCGGTGGTGAAAGCCGCGCTTGGCTACGACATCAACAAAGAAGACCTCGGCGGCGCGGCGATTCACGGATATCAAAGTGGTGTGATCGACAACGTGGCCGAGACCGAGGCGGACGCCTTCGACCTGATTCGCCGCTTTCTCAGCTACCTACCGTCCAACGTCTGGGAGCCGGCACCCAGAGGCCCGACGATGGACGACCCGGCACGCTGCGACGAGAAGCTGCTTTCGATCATCCCGCGGGACTCGCGACGCGGCTACGATGCCCATCGGGTCATTACCGGGATCGTGGACCGCGACTCGTTCTTTGAGATCGCCCCGTTCTACGCCCGCGCTCGGATCACCGGCCTGGCGCGACTGAACGGTTACCCGATCGGAATCATGGCCAATAACGCCATGTACGGCGGCGCCACGGACGTGGCCGGCGGGCAAAAGGTCATCCGTCTGATCCAGCTCTGCGACACGTTTCACCTGCCCCTGATCTCGCTGGCGGATGAGCCGGGATTCATGGTGGGCCTGGAGTCGGAGAAGCAGGGCATTGAGCGAGCCGGGGCGCGGCTGGTGGTGACCACCTGCGAGAGCCAGATGCCGTGGGCAACGGTGGTGATGAAGCAGCTGTATGGGGTTGCGGGGCAGTGCCAGCACCGACCGAGCGGCATGTTCCGCCGCTACGCCTGGCCGTCGGCGCAGTGGGGCTCGATGCACATCGAAGGCGGCACTTTCGCGGCATACCGACGGGAGATCGAGAGC
>JBBRGK010000357.1:0-4267 GCA_038240805.1 Dehalococcoidia bacterium
GGCGGTTTCGCGCGTTTAACGAGTGGCGGCCTCGAAGACACTGGCATAGCCTGGGATCCCCGGACGCAAGAGCCGACCGTCGGGGTCGTTTCAGTTGCCGGTGGTCCTGCCGGGCCAGCGTTTGCTGGAGTGCACACGGTAGTGCCTCCCACCGGTTTCGATGTGCCGGTGGCCTGGGCGCCTGACTCATCGTTTCTGGCCGTACGTCATTTTGAGGGCGCCACGACGGATCAATCGGGTAGCGAAACCCTGAACCTCGTGAGCGCCGGTGGCAGCAGGGTCGCCATCATCGGCCCCCTGGCACCCGAGTTTGTAGGCTGGATGACGCCTGCCAGGTAGATAATGTGATAGTATTTATACAGCTTACTGTTAGGTCCCGGTAATACCGCCGTCTATACTTGTTGCGCCAAGACCAGCAACGTCATCAGTGAGGGTTCATGCTCGGTCGATCCATTCCCCGTTTCAGCCGTCTGGCGCGCTTACCCGCGCTGGTTGTTGTCAGCCTCATTCTAGTCGCAGGCCGGCAGTCTATCGTGCGGGCGCAGACGGCGCCTGTGCTCCTGGTCGCCGGCTGGAACAACTTCGGCTACCTGGGACCCGCACAGCCGGTCGCCGCCGGCCTTTCCGCGCTTTCAGGGCAGTACGACGCAGTATGGCGCTTCGATCCGGAAGCGCAGAAATGGCGCTCATTCAATCCGAAGATCCCGGACGGCAGTGATCTGACGGACCTCTCGCAGGGAGCGGCCTACTGGATCCACATGCTGAAGCCCGCCGTGCTGCCCGTCGGCACTGCGGGACCTGGCAGTTCGCCATCGCGCAGTCTGATATCTGGTTGGAATAATGTCGTGCAAACGGGTGTTTCGGCGGATGTGTCGTCAGCGCTTGCCGGCTACAACGCCACATTCACGTCGGTGTGGCACTGGGACTCGGCAGTACAACATTGGGAGTTATTTGACCCGGACAACGCGTCGATCAGCGACTTCCATCAGATGATTCAGGGGCAGGCCTACTTTGTGCAGGTCGTCTCCGGCACGCCGCTGCCAACCTCGCCGGTCGCGACGTGTTATCCGTTTGACACCTATCAGCCACAGCTCGCCGAAGTATCCGATGCGCTCAGCCGCGCGGGCGCGAACGCAGCCGTCAGTGAACCAGGTTATCGTCTTCCCGATGAGCACACCGCGCTCGATGACGGCCCGGCTGCCACACCGGGATACGTCCCGCCAAGCGTGCTGAAGGCTATCTCCTGGTTCGAGTCAGGCTGGCGCCAGGCGACCTATTCCGTTTCGCGCGGCAATCGTGGCCGCACGATCACCTCAGCGGAGTGTGCATACGGCCTGGTGCAGGTACTCACTGGCATGGAGCACATCTCCAGCCCCACCGCTCGCCAGACGCAGATCGGCACCGATTACCTGCACAACGCCGCAGCAGGCGCCCAGATCCTGGTAGATAAGTGGAACATGGCGCCACGAAAGCTACCTGTATACGGCCGTCGTGACCCGCGCATTATTGAGGACTGGTATTTTGCCCTGTGGGCATACCACTGCTTCGGCGACATCTGCTCCCGCTACGACGTCCATGACGATCCGGACGACCCGTCGCTGAAATGGCCCCGGCCGGTGGTCGGCACGAACGAGTACAGAGACGGTCCCTTCACTCTCGCTGACTACCCGTATCAGGAAGTGATCTTCGGCTGGATCGCGAACCCGCCAGTGCAAAGCGGGGTCCAGCTCTGGCCTGCCGTGCCGGTTCAGTTGCCGCCGCATGGCACGATCGGCTTCCCGACGCCGATCAACGCGCCGGAGACGTCGGCGCATTTCGAGGGCGGCCAGGCTCTGGTGGTGGCGACCCCGATACTAACCGCAACGCCGTCTCCGGTGCCGGTCCAAACGCCAGCTCCGACACGGACACCGACACCTTCCGCTACACCACGGCCAGGCGGCAGCACCTACTTCCCACCTGCCGGCGGCTAATTGTCGTCAACTTGTAGCCCTGCGTGTGTCCATCGCGACGCTTCGTTGACCACTGAGGGGAAGCCCCGTAGCGTGATCGAGGCAGGAGACGGTCGAGGAGGAAACGAGTGGCGTCTGAAGGCGGCTCTGGACTGCGCTTATCCCTGGCGGCGTGGTCAATGCACAGCATGTTTTTCGCGGATGAGATCGACCAACTCGGGATGGTCGCGCTCACGGCGGACCTCGGGTTTGAGGCGATCGAACTGGTCAACGTCTTCTTTCCCAGCCCGAATTACACTTATCTCAAGAAGCTTAGCCAGGCTGCAGCGGACGCCGGCATCGAGATCCCGCTAATCATGTGCGACGGTGAGGGCGAAATGGCGTCGCCCGAGCCTGCTGAACGGCACATGGCGGTCCGGATGCATCAGAAGTGGATCGATGCGGCCGTAGTGCTTGGCTGCCCATCCATTCGCGTCAACGTGCGAGGCACGGAACCCGACGACTCGGAAGCAGGCCTGGACCGGGCCGCCGAGAGCTTCACCGCACTGTGTGACAATGCCGCCGCCGACAACATTACCGTGATGATTGAGAACCACTGGGGGTTGTCGTCGCAGCCAGACTGGCTGATGGAGTTGCAGCGCCGGGTGGCTAGACCGAACTTTGGTACTTTGCCAGACTTCGGAAACTTCCCGGCTGAGGTTGATCGGTACGATGCCATCGAGAAGATGCTGCCGCGGGCAAAAGCGGTGAGCGCCAAGTGTTACGACTTCGATGAGCATGGCGACGAGGTCCGGATCGATTTTCCCCGAATCATGACGATGGTTACGCGCTCCGGCTACCGCGGCTTCGTCGGCGTTGAGTACGAGGGCAAGAACCTTTCCGAGCGCGACGGAATCATCGCTGCAAAGCGGCTGCTCGAGCGGCTCATTTAGGAATCCCACAAAACATTCTCAGGGAGGTCGGGCATGCCTGAACCCCGCGTGGCGGTCATCGGCTCGGGTTTCATCGCCCGCATCGGCCACCTGCCTGGATACCGGGCAGCCGGGGCAAACGTTGTTGCCCTCTGCGACATTCTGCCCGAACGAGCAAAGCCGCTCGCGGAGAAGTACGGTATCCCGAAGGTGTACACGGACTGGCGGGAGATGCTGCGCCAGGAGTCCCCGGATGTGGTCAGCGTCTGTCTGGCGAATGTGCTGCACTTCGAACCGACGATTGCGGCATTGGAGAGCGGCGCGCATGTGATCTGCGAAAAGCCGCTCGCCACCTCCGTCGCTGAAGCGCGGCAGATGTTTGATACCGCCCGCCGCAACAACCGCGTGTTGATGGCAGCACAGAATTTTCGTTTCAAGCCCGAGACGCAGGCGATAAGGGCCGTGGTTGAGACCGGAGAGCTGGGCGAGATCTACTTTGCCGAAGCGATCGCCACCCGTCGGCTGGGGATACCGACCTGGGGCGAGTTTCACCAGAAGGCACGCAACTTCGGCGGCTCGATGCTTGATATCGGCGTCCATATGCTTGACCAGACCCTCTGGCTGATGGGTAACCCGCAGCCGCTGCGTGTCTCCGCGACGATAGAAACCCGCTTCGGCACCCGTGCCGACATCGCGATGCTACGGGGCAACACATGGAACCATGAAACATTTGATGTGGACGATCTCGCCACGGCGTTTGTGCGCCTCGAAGGTGGTGCGACGTTGCTCGTGAGGTCCAGTTGGGCGGCGCACATCGATGCCGGTCAGATGAACTCCAGGCTCGTCGGAACCGAGGGCGGCGCTCAGACCGCACCGCCGACGATCTTCCGTCTCCGCAACGGCATGACAACGGACGAAACGATGGTGCCGCTCGCGCAGACCGACTCCTACGAGGAAGAGTTCAAGCATTTCATGAGCGTCGCGCGCGGCGAGGAAGCTCCGGTCGTGACGGAGGCTCAGACGATGGACGTGCAGCGGATCCTCAACGCCGCCTACCGGTCGGCCGAGCTCGGCGAAGAGGTCGCAGTTGAGGAATAGGATGTGTTAGCCTCGCCAGGCGCCGCGCGCGACGGCGGGCACGAAGTCGTCGAGACCGGGGTCGTCGAGGCGAACTGACGCGCCGCGTTCGGCGGACAGGTAGCAGGCCATGAGCACCTGCGTCACGGCGAGGCCGTCGTCCCAGGTCTCTGACGGTTGCGTTCCGTCGAGGAATGCCCGCACCATGTGCCGGTTCTCGTCCACGTAGCCGTACGTTCCGGCCTCGTCGCTCACCACGGGCATGAGCCCCTGCTCCGCGTTCTGCTTTTCCACGAGGTCTTCGCCCTCGATGCCACGAATGCGGCGGCT
>JBBRGK010000358.1:0-4256 GCA_038240805.1 Dehalococcoidia bacterium
CCGGTCTGAACCGGCGTTCCATGTACTCAATCGCAGCAAGCGGGGAGGTGTCGCTGACCTCGAAAGCGACACTGGGCGCGCCTCTGCCATCACGGCGATCGAAAACGCTGACATCCTCATTTATGACGGCTCGCCGCAGGAGCAGGCGCGGCTTGGACTTACCTACGCGGACCTCGTGCCGCGAAATCCGGAGCTCATCTATTGCTGGATGCCGCCTTTTGGCAGCCGCGGACCGCATGCGGAGCGATTTCCCGACGATGCGCTTGTCGCGGCGCTCGATGGCGTCATGGGTACGCAGTGGTCGCGCCGCCCTGGTCCCACATACCTGACAGTGCCACTGAGCAGCTATGGCGCCGCGCTGATGGCTGCAGGCGCAGTCTCAGCCGCGCTCTGGGTGCGCCAACGTACGGGTCGGGGCCAGCTGGTCGAGGTTTCATGGCAGGCAGGCGGCTTTGCTATCCAGACGGGGACCATTCTACTGGGAGAGGGGATATCTCGATTCGCAGGCGCTGGCCTGAATCCATTGGGTCCCCTCCCGGTTTACCGTATTTACCGGGCTGCCGAGGGCGAGTATCTGTTCATAGCCTGCGGCCACAGCGGCTTCTTTCACCGGTTTTGTATCCTGATCGACCGTGTCGATCTCATCTCCGACCCTCGCTTCGAAAACGCACCATGGGGCATTGTGGATCCCGAACACCGCCTCGCTCTCGCCGAAATGCTGGAACCGATCATCGCCAGCAGGCCGCGGGAGGAGTGGCTGGCGCTTCTCACCGCGGCCGACATACCCTGCGCCCCTGTTATGACGCGCGACGACTACCTGAGTGTCCCGCAGGTCATCAACAACGGGATGAGGGTTGAGATTATCGATCCCACCCTTGGCCGAACGGTGCAGGCCGGAATCCCGCTTACGCTACTCGGTACTCCGGGTGGGATTCAGCGTCCCGCGCCACTGCTCAACGAGCACGCCGCCGAGATCGCCGCCGAGGCACGCCGTCCCGCCTCATCGTCCAGTGCGCCAAAGGGCGGCGCCGCAGCCGTGCCGTCACACGCGTTGTCCGGTTTGAAGGTGCTTGACCTGTCCGCCTATATCGCCGGTTCTCTGTGCCCGATGATGCTGGCCGACTGGGGCGCCGATGTGATCAAGATCGAAGGGCTGGACGGCGATCCATTTCGCACGTTTGGCTTCGGCTTTCTCGGCTGGAACCGGGGCAAACGTAGCCTGGCCGTAGATCTGAAGCAAGCGGCGGGCCGCGCTCTCCTGCATCAGCTGGTTCGCGACGCTGATGTGGTGGTTGAAAACTTTCGCCCCGGCGTTTCCGAACGGCTCGGCGCTGACTACGAGACGCTGCAAGCGATCAACCCACGGCTCGTTTACTCAACGGAGACAGCATATGGGCGTAGCGGGCCATACGTGGCTCGTCCGGGGTTCGACCCGCTCCTGCAGGCCCGGTCGGGCGTGATGGCCGCGCAGGGAGGCGTAGCGAGCGGAGAACCACCCGTCTTCCTAACGATCGCGCTCTGTGACTATGGCGCAGCCCTGCTCAGCACGTTTGGCATCATGGCCGCGCTCTTCGCTCGCGAGCGTACGGGCTCCGGGCAGCGCCTTGAGACTTGCCTGGTTAATTCGGCGATGGCGATGCAGGCGGGAGAGTTTCTTGAGTACGCCGGTGCTCCGGGGCCGCTTCAGGGTGGGCCTGACTTCATCGGCCCAGGGGCGGTTTGCAGGGCGTACCGGGCGCAAGATGGCTGGTTGTTTCTCGCCATCCGCGACCCATCGCAATGGGCGCCGCTGACGCAAGCGCTCGATCGGTTCGACCTGTTGCACAACTTCGGCCCGGCGGAAGCCCTCGCGGAGCCAAACGACGGCGAGCTTGCCACCACGCTCGCCACAACCTTCGAGACCCGAAACGTCTCCGAGTGGCTTGACCGCTGCGACCGCGCAGGGGTGCCGATCGCGCCGGTCCTCGATGGGCCGTCGCTGTTTTCTGATCCACATGTTGCGGCCAACGAGCTACTTGCGAGCGACACGCACCCCGTCTGGGGGCCGGTGCGGCAGACTGGACAACTCGTCAAGTTCGACAGAACACCGGGTCTGATCGGTCCGCCCGCGCCGCTGCTCGGCCAGCACACTCGGGAGGTGCTGCTCGAAGCGGGCATCGACGCGGACCGGATCAGCGATCTGCTTTTGCGCGGCGTGATCGCGCAGTATGGGCAGACGAGCGGTTCTCAAGTGCGGTAGCAGGCTTATGCCGTCAGAGCCGAAGACTTCGGGGACGGCGCCGCGGCAACTCCTCTTCAAAGTCCGCTTCCGATGCCGTCACGATGATGCCGCTGGAGTCGTCTGGGGCGTCGCCCTGCAACAGGCGACGATGGATATAGACAAACGAGTCGCGTAACACTGCTGACACGGGAACCGCGAGCAGAAGCCCCCAGAAACCGGCAAAGCGCCCGGCAACAACGATCAGCACGAGAATGATCGCGGGGTGAAGGCGAACCGCTCTGCCCTGGATGCGCGGTACCAGAATGAAGTCTTTCAACTCTTGCGAGACGAATAGAAAGAGGAACACCCAGAGGATATCCCAGCCCGGCCGCGTCGCTGTAACGACGATCAGCGCCGGGATTCCGCCGATCATCGGGCCAAGCACCGGAATGAGATTGGCGACCGCCGCGATCAAACCGAGCGCAAACGCAAAGCGAATCCCGAACCACTGCAATCCGATCACGGTGATGATCCCGGTTGCCGTGGAAAGCAGTAACTGTGCCCGCAGATATGAACCAAACACCACACGGGCGTTGCTCACAAGGTGCTCAACGTCTGGTTGGATGGCGGGCGGGAAGAGTGCGACAAGGCTGCGCATGCCTCTCTGCCGGTCCTTCAGCACAAAAAATACCCAGAACGGCACGACGATGTAACTGACCAGCATCGCCACGCTGTCTGTCGCCAGGCCAATCGTGCGGCTGACCACGGTCTGTGCGTACTCGCCCAGCTTGACGGCAGCAAGCTGCCAGTTCTGGTCGACCTGGCTCCGGATCTCCGGCGGCACGTTCTGCTGGTACCAGCCGTTGTTGTCCTGCACCTCCCGCCGGGCACGCTCGACCAGCGACGGCAGTCCGTTAGCCAGATCTTTGCCCTCGCGGAGAATCGCGGAGCCCCAGGCGAGCACCGCAAGCAGAATCAGTCCGCTGAAAATGAGGTACACGAGCGCAATACTGAGCGAGAGAGCGAGCCCGGGGTGCCGCTCCCGAAAGGGCATCTCCGCCGCGATCGCATCCACGACTGGTGCAAAAACCAGCACAAAGACGCTGCCGAGAAAGAAGGGAGCCAGGGCGCCCCGTGCGGTGTAGAGCAGGTAGAAAGCAAGCAGCAGAGCGCCGGCAACCATCACCAAACGAACGCGCTTGCGAACGAGGCTGACCGGCATCGCTGCACCTTCTGTCGGGCCGTGCGGCCAATTCTTACGCCCGTTGGCAGTGGGGTCAAGCGGGCCGAACTCTGCGCCCGGCTACATATCTGATACGAAACGCCGCGAAGCGGTACGAAGTTGTAACGCTAAACGCATTGGCAAGGCCCTTTTCCACCACTAGGATACGCTGTATCACCGGTCCACCCTGGGCCGGCGGCTGATAACAGTGCAGCGGCGCAACGCGCTCTGTGCTCCGGGAGGTACTCGTGGCTCGAATCATCGTCGCCAACCGCCATGGTCATCAGGTCGTTGAATATGACACCGCTACGAATACGGAAGAGGCTCGTGCCTCCGTCATCGAAGCAGAGCGTATTCTCCAGGAAGCACGTGAGCAGGGCTGCCGCGTGTCAAAGCTGGTGGGCAACCAGCACGTGATCGATGACGGACCGTTCGACCCGAAAGTCGAGGAGTACCAGGTTATCGCGCCGCTCGCCGGCGGCTAATCGGTACCATCCTGCATAACTCACAGTGGCCGCGGGCATGACCTCTGCAATGTCGTGCCCGCGGACCAGGCTGCAAGCCCCTTCAAGCGACGGATAACAGCGTCGGAATGCTGCCTTCTTTTGCCCGCCGCCTTTGCGAGGCTTTTCTTCGCGCTATCACGCCACCCCGACGTGAGGAGTACCTGATGTCGCGTCGTCGCGGTATACGGTCCGCGAGGTCCATACGAGCCGGGGAAAATCGGGAAGAAGATCTGCAGATAACTGCAGAACAACGGGCTGCTGAAGGGCTGATCGTCCGGGTGTCGTCCCGGCTGAATGGCGCTGATGCGCGCCGGCTCGGCTACTGGCC
>JBBRGK010000359.1:0-4251 GCA_038240805.1 Dehalococcoidia bacterium
TCGAGGATGGACGCCGCTGTGGCGTGCCTCACCCCTTACCCTCTCCACCGCTTCGCGATAGAGAGGGCGATCGTTGGTTGCCTTACACGGAGGTCCAGGATGGACGCCGCTGCCGCGACCAATCGATTGACGCTGCTACGAGGGATGGAGTCACTTCTGCACACGAGCCTCCGTCCATCCTCGCCGCTCGTATCGGGCAACCAATGATCGCCCTCTCCATTGCCCGCAGGCAGTAGAGAGGGGACGGGGTGAGGTTCCCCGGGCGGGGTGAGGCCCTCGCCTGAAACTTGCTGAGAAAGCTCTCAGGCACGTACGCCAGCGTCCGGTCTATACTACCGCCGGGTGAGACTTTTCGCCGGGGATGGACTGTGTCTGTAATTGGCCAAATCCGCAGCGGCGGCGCCCGCCTCACAACCGGCCAACTCGTCGCCCTGCTCGCCTGCCTTGTGGCCGGCGGCTTCCTCGGCTGGTATGGCTTCACCACGGTATATGGCGATGGATCAACCGTTGCCGCCCCGATCCAGACGGTGACCTTGCAGCCGCGCACGCTGCAGCAAACAGCCACCACCTCCGGCAATATCGTGGCGACGCTGAACTCAAAGCTGACTTTCCCAACCGCCGGGCGGCTGGCGACGGTGAACGTCAAGCAGGGCCAGACGATCAACCAGGGCGACCTGATCGCCACGCTCGACACAACGACTTTGCAGATCGCGCTCGACCAGGCAAAGTCCACCGCAATCAGCGCCCAGGCGAAGCTTGACGCCCTGCTCCTCGGCGCCACGCCCGATGTGGTCGAGGCAGCCCGCGCCCAGGTGGCCACTGCCAAAGCCAGTCAGATTTCGGCACAGGCCCAGCTGACCACCGCGCAGACCAACAAGACCACCGCCTTTAATGGGATCGATACCGCGAAAAACCAGGTGGAGACGGCCTCTAACGCGGCAACCACCGCCCACGACCAGGTGATAAGCGCCGACAACGCTGTGCAGACGGCCCAGAACCAGGTGGCGACGGCGACGAATACGGCGGTCACGGCGCACGACCAGGTCGTCAACGCCGAGAACGCGCTGCAGACGGCCCAGAATAACTACCAGAGCCTGATCAACGGCCCAACCTCGCAGGATATCGCCGTCGCGCAGTCATCGGTCGATGCCGCACGCACCGGGCTCGATACTGCGCAGGCAAACTACGACCGGCTGGTGAACCACACCGACGCCGCCACCAGGCCCGAAACGGCCGCCCTCGCCACAGCGAGCAGCGCCTATCAGAATGCGCTTGCCGCGCTCACCAACGCCCAGCCACAGCCTGCAAACCCAATCGATATCGCAAGCCAGCAACTGGTAGTCCAGAGCACAAAGGCGCAGCTCGACCTCGCACAGGCGAACGCCACCCAGTCACCGCAAACGGCTTCACAGGCGCAAATCGTCCTCGGCCAGGCGCAGGCCAACGTCAACCAGGCCCAGGCGAATCTCGATGCGGCTCAGCAGGCGCTAATCACCGCCCAGAATACGCCGTTGCCGGCGAGCGCTTTCGGCTCTCCGTCTACCTCCTGCGTCGTCATTCGGGACTCAAATCAGTGCATAGCAACGAACGAGCCGGTTCAGCCTTCCGCCAGCGCGGTAGCAGCAGCGAATGCCCCCCTGACCCAGGCGCAGAATGCCGTGACCCAGGCGCAGAATGCCGTGAACTCGGCGAACAGCGCCGTTACCCAGGCGCAGACCGGTGTCCTGAACGCCCAGACGCAGATCAACTCGACTGCGGCGGCACTGGTCAATGCCCAGACGAACTACCAGAAAGCCGTGAACGATCTGCAAAAGCTGAATGCGCCGTTCAGCTCGCAGGACTTCGGCGGGCTTCAGGCCCAGGTCGAGTCCAGCCGGCAGCAGCTCGATATCGCTCGTCGCAACTACGACAGCTACCTCTCGCTCTCCGACATCGACGTGCGGCCCGAGACGACGGCGCTGAACAACGCCCGCTCGTCCTACAACACCGCTGTGGCGAACTTCAACCAGAAGATCGCGCCGGTGAAAGATACAGACCTCAGCAACTCGCAACTCCTGATCGGCAACGCCCAGGCAGCGCTCGACAGCGCTCACGCCTCGGAAGCGAACGCTGGCGTTGCGATCAGCACCGCGCAGCTGCAGATCGGCAATAACGTCGCCGCAGCGGATAGCGCCAGAGCCGCAGAGGCGAACTCCGGCGTCGCGATCAGCAGCGCTCAGCTCGGCGTCAACAACGCGGTTGCTACAGCGAACAACTCCGATGCCGCAATCAACACGGCCGCCTCGCAGATCGACAGTGCCGGCGAAAGCGTCAACAGCGCCCAGAAGAAAGTCGATCAGGTTCTGGCCCCACCGCTGCCGACCGATGTTACCCAGTCCGTCGAGGCGGTGAAGCAGGCGAACCTCAACGTGCAGAAGTCGCAGACCGACGTTGAGAACGCCACGCTGCGAGCGCCGTTCTCCGGCGTCGTGACCGCAACCAGCGGCAATCCTGGCGACCAGATCACCGCTGCAACCGCTGTGGCCACGGTCGTCGATCCGTCAAAAGTCGAGCTCGATGCGCAGGTTGACGAGTCCACCTACGGCCAGATCAAAGTTGGCATGCCGGCAACCATCCGCCTCGACGCCCTGCCGGGCACAACCCTGACTGGCACGGTGACGACGATCGTACCCAGCGGCACGACCACCCAGGGCATTGTCACGTTCCCGATCGTGATCACCGTCAACACACCGCCGGGCGTGACCCTGCCCAACCAGGCGTCGGCAAGCAATATCTCGATCATTATTCAGGCGAAGGCGAATGTAATCGCCGTTCCCGCCGGCTACGTGTACCGCAACGCGGCCGGCGCCTCGGTGGTGGATGTGCTCAAGGACGGCAAGCGGGTGGCGGCGGTCGTGAAGGTGGGCACGCTGACGGACTCGGCCGGCAACACGGAGATCAGCAGCGGTCTCGCTGCCGGCGACAAGATCACCAAGCCGGTGGCCAAAAAAGGCTCCGGCGCCAGCGCCTTCGGCCAGGGCGGCGTGCCCGGTCTCGGCGGCAGCAACACAACGACTCAGCGCGGTGGCGGCGGGGCGCCTCCAGGGCGGTAGGCTCGGTTGGACCGTCGCGGGTAACGCTGGTGCGATATCGCTAATCCGGCCGCGCCATTCTCGCGGCTACTCGGCAGCTCCGATCACGCCGCCGCCGATCTCGGTGCCGTCTTCGGAGAGAACGCGATAGTGATGCGTCAGCGGCGCGGCATGTGACAGCATCGCGCTGGCGGGACAGTAGCGTGTCGCCGATAGCTCGACGGCGCGACGTACGCTCGCCGGGTCCAGCCCCCTTCCGCGCACGACGTGAACGACCTCCATGCTGGTGAAGACCTGCGGATGCTCGTCGGCGCGCGGGCCGCTCACCTGCACCTCGTAGGCCGTAACCTCCTGTCGCATCTTGCGCAGGACCGAAATCACGTCCATACCGGTGCAACCGCCCAGCGCCATCGCGAGCACCCGCATCGGGCTCGGGCCGCTGCCCTTGCCGCCGCTTGCTGCCGCTGCGTCCATCACGATCGAGAGTCCACCGTCATCGGTGCCCCGAAAGCGCATCCCCTGCTCAAGCGCGACTGTTACCCGAGTCTCCATCGCTCTTCCGCCTTTCTCGCTTACAGATTCATGCCTTATCCAAAAGAAACGCCGAACGGCTGCATCACCAGCGTCAGCAGGTAGAAGGTCGAGAGCAGGATCACGAACGCGGTCGTCGCCAGGGCGATCGTATTGAAGACGCGGCCATTGCGATAGCTGCCCATCAACTCCGCGTCGTTGGTCAGCCGCAGGGCAGCGATCAGCACCACCGGCAACAGCAGGCCGTTGACGACCTGGATGACGAGCAGCACCTGGATGATCGGCAGACCGGGAACGAGCGCGATCGCCGCGCCGAGCGCGATCAGGCCGGTGAAGATGCCCATGAACACCGGCGCCTCGCGGAAGCTCATCTCGACGCCCTTCTCGAACCCGAACGCCTCCGTCACCGAATAGGCCGTCGTCAGCGGCAGCACGGCGGCGGCAAGCAGCGATGCGCCCAGCAGCCCGACTGCGAACAGGATTTTGGCGCCAGAACCGGCGAGCGGCTCCAGCGCTTTCGCGGCAGCGGCTGCGTCCTGAATGTCACCGCCATGACCGTGGTAGAACAGCGCTGCGCCGGTGGCGACGATGATGAAGAAGGCGATCAGGTTGCCGAAGATAGAACCGACATAGACATCGATGCGTTCCA
>JBBRGK010000360.1:0-4239 GCA_038240805.1 Dehalococcoidia bacterium
CGTTCAGCAAAAGTGGTTCCACTTTTCCGGTTCGAACACGCGACAATTTAAAGCCTTTGTTTAATGCACCATTTCGATTCAATCGAAATGGATAACGCTCTAATTCGGCAGTAAAAATGGCCCCGGCTCGGTCTCCTCCAGGACCGCGGGGCCAGTAGGGGTTCCTCCCGTCCCCGACAACTGAAGACCCGCTGTCGCGGGTCTTTTTTTGTCGCACGGTCACCTACTGCGCCGTCGTCACGTCGTGCTTCTCAAACCGGTACGGCACCCGGCCCATTGGGACGCACCACATAGCGTTGCCCGGCGGTGGTCTTAAAGGTGGTTTGGCCGTTGGCCACGCTCGGTGACAGGGGGGTGCCTTGGAGGGACACCGTCATGCCGGTGCCCGCCAGCGTCACCGGCCGGCCGCTCATCGAGGTGATGGTCGCTTCCAGCAGGGCCCCTTGGCGCCACTCGAGGTCGACCTCGAAGCCCCCCCGCGCACGCAGCCCCCTGACGCGACCCTCGGGCCAGGCCGACGGCAGCGCCGGCAGCAGTTTCAGGCGTCCGGCCTGCGACTGCACCAGCCCCTCGGTCACGGCAGCCGTGTAGCCCAGATTGCCGTCCAGCTGGAATACATGGATGAGATTGCTGCCCTGGGGTGGGTGCATGCTGAAGAGATTAAGATCGGCGCTGTCGCGGAGGAAGGCGTTGAGATGCTTGTGCATCTCATCGCCTTCGCCCAACCGCGCCCAAAGACCGCAAACCCATGCCAGGCTCCAGCACCGGCCGGCGCCGCCATGGGCAATACGCCGTTCGAGCGAACGCCGCGCCGCCCGCGCCAGTTCTGGCGTGTCCTCGGGCGTGATCTGATCGTTAGGATAGAGCGCAAAGAGGTGGGAGTTGTGCCGGTGTCCCGGTTCATACTCCTCTCCATCCTCCAGCCACTCGGCAATCCGGCCGTTGCCATCGATGCGGGTCGGCGGCAGTTTGGGCAGCAGTTTACGCACCTGCTCGGCGAACTCGCGGTCCATCTGCAAAATCTCGCTCGCCTCGATGAGATGGCTGAAAAGGGCGCGAGTGATCTGCACGTCCATCGTCGGGCTCATCGAAAGCGCCAGGCGCTCGCCGGCCGGACCCTTGACGGCGTTCTCCGGCGAGATCGAGGGGCCGCCCAGAAGCCGGCCCTGCTCGTCCTCGATCATATAGTCGATCAGAAACTCGGCGGCTTCCTTCATCACGGGATAAGCGCGTTGGCGCAGGAAGTTTTCGTCGGGCGCGAACACATAGTGCTCCCAAAGATGCAGCACCAGCCAGGCCGCTCCCAACGGCCAAAGACCGCAGAAAACATTGTCGAGCGGCGCGCAGTCGGCCCAGATATCGGTGTTGTGGTGGGCGACGAAACCGCGCGCGCCGTAATGCACCCGCGCCACCTCGGCGCCGGGCGCCCGCATGCGGTCAATGAGATCGAACAGCGCCAGGTGCGTCTCGCCAAGATTGGTGGTCTCGGCCGGCCAATAGTGCATCTGCTCATTGATGTTGATGGTGAATTTTGCGTCCCAGGCCGGCGCGATGGTGTCGTTCCAGATGCCCTGCAGCGTCGTCGGCAGCGTGCCAGGCCGGCTGGCGCCGTGCAGCAGATAACGGCCATAGTTGAACATGGTCAGCAGCAGGCCATTATCTTCGCCGCCGGCGCGCATGCGCTCCACCCGTTGGTCAGTCGGCAGACGGCGCAGCTGAGCTTGAGCTTCGGTCAGCGTCAACTGCAGGCTGAAGCGGCCGAACAGCCGCTGATGCTCGGCGATGTGTTCGGCGCGCAGAACCTCGTAAGGGACGGCGGCGGCCGCCTCGACGGTCTTTCTGACCGCAGCCGACCAGTCGTCGTGGCGAAAATCGCTGGCACAACCCACGATGATGGTCGCCGAATCGGCGCCAGTCACCACCTGATGGTCGGCCTCGGCAGTCACCGTGCCGCCTGCCGTGACGATCTTGACCAAGGTCTCGTATTTGACGCCGTGCACGCCACACCGACCTTTTAGGGACAAGAGCTTGTCCGTCGTGGTGAAGCTTTTGTAGTTGTTGTCATAGCGGCGCCAGAACGCCGTGCTGAAATTGAGGGCGTTCGGCCTGTCTGCGGTCAGCCGGATGACGACCACGTCGGCTGGGCCGCTCACGAAAACTTCGCGCGTAAAGCTGGTCTCGCCAATGCGGAAACCTACCGTCGCGATGCCGGTGCGGAGGTCGAGATCACGCCGGTAGTTTATCGACTCTTCGTCGTATTGATCGGCGAACAGCAAGACCAGATTGGACATCGTCTCATAGGTGGTCAGCCCCGGCGGGGTGCCAAACATGGTATTTTCGCCGAGATACTGGGCCTCGCGCACCTTGCCGGCCAGCACCAGCCGTCGCATCTCGTCGAGGTTTTTACGAGCCAGCGGGTTAAGCCGGCTGTCGCTGTTGCGGGTCCACAGCGTCTCTTCGTTGAGCTGAATCCACTCCTTGCGAACCCGGCCGAATACCATTGCGCCCAGTCGGCCGTTGCCGACCGGCAAAGCCGACAGCCACTTTGGCGCCGGCGCGCCATACCACAATGATAGATCGTCGAGATCGTCCATGAGTGCCTCAGTTTAGCTGGAAGTGGAGTTTACAGGCAGATGCGCCTTTGGTGTCCCCGGGATCGAGCTGATCAGCTTGCGGGTATAATCGTGCCGCGGCGCGTCCAGCACCTGATCCACCGGCCCCTCCTCGACGATCCGGGCGCGGTACATGACATAAACCCGCTCCACCACCTGCCGCACCACGGCCAGATCGTGAGTGATGAAAACGTAGCTCAGTCCCAGCCGCTCCCGCAGATCCCGGAAGAGGGTCAGGATCTGCGCCTGCACGGAGACGTCGAGGGCCGAGACCGGCTCGTCGCAGACCAGAAGCTTCGGCCCGACCGCTAACGCTCGGGCAATGGCGACGCGCTGGCGCTCGCCGCCCGAAAGCTGGCGTGGGTAACGCGTCGCATAGCCTTGCGGCAATCCGACCATGTCCAGCAACTCGCTCACCCGATCGGGCACCTCGGCCCGTGTGGTGTCGTTGACCAGCAGCGTCTCGGCGAGCACGGAGCCGATCCTGTGGCGGGGGTTGAGCGACGAGTAGGGATCCTGGAAGACGATCTGCGCGGTTCGCCGCAGACGCTTGCGGGTTGGTGCGTCGAGGCCACCTGCCGGGTTCGCCTCCATACCGTCGAGGAAGATACGACCGGCGGTGAGGGTTTCGAGGCCGACCACGCAGCGGCCAAAGGTGGTTTTTCCCGAGCCGGACTCCCCGACAATGCCGACGCTTTCATGATGCCCGACGACGATTTCGATGCCGTCCAGCGCCACGACCGCGCTCGCCCCGGAGGTGCGCGCGCCAAACTCCTTGCGGCCGCCGCGCATTTCGAGCAGTGGCGTTGCCGCGATTATCGGACGGCGAGGTTCTGCGGGCACTAGGAGGTGGGCGGCGCTCCGGCGCTGCGCCATCTCCGGCCTGATGTCGTTGATCCTCAGGCAGGCCGTCCGCCGTGCAGGCTCGACCATTTGCAACGGCGGCCGGGTCGCGACGCACGCCTCATTCCGCCAGCCGCAGCGCGGCGCAAAGGCGCAGATCGCTGCAACTTCGTCGGGCGGCGGTACCGTTCCGGGGATCGCGGCCAGCTTGGCCACCCTGCGCTCGGCCACGGGCTCCGAGAGCAGCAGACCCAGCGCGTAGGGGTGGAGCGGTTCGGCCAGCAGCGCTGCCGCCGGCGCCGTCTCCAGCACTCTTCCCGCATAAAACACATTGACGCGGCTGCACACGGAGAACGCTACCCGTAGATCGTGGGTGATCAGCAACACCGCCATGCCCCGCGCCGCTTGCAACGATTTGAGCAGCGCCAAAATCTCCGCCTGGGTGGTGACGTCGAGGGCCGTGGACGGCTCGTCGGCAATCAGCAACTCGGGATCGCAGGCGAGCGCCGCCGCCATCGCTACACGCTGCCGCATCCCGCCGGAGAGTTGATGGGGGTAGCGACGCCCGACATCAGGGTCGCGGATCCCCACTTCGTGCAGCCGACGCACGGCTTCATTCATGATCGCCCGGCTGGAGGCGCCCCCCATCCTGAGGCGCAACCCCTCGGCCACCTGAGCGACGCAGGGCATCAGCGGATCGAGCATGGTGAAAGGGTCCTGCAGCAGCAGGGAGATGGCTTTGCCACGGAGCTTTGAGATCACCCGTTCGCCGGCCCCCAGCAGT
>JBBRGK010000361.1:0-4230 GCA_038240805.1 Dehalococcoidia bacterium
ACCTGGCCGCGTCCTTGACCACATTAAGCAGGGCAATCTGCGCCTGAATGGCCTGCGATTGCTTGTGCTCGACGAAGCGGACGAAATGCTCGATCGCGGCTTCGCCCCGGATGTCGAGCGAATCATTGCCACGACAAACCCCGAGCGGCAGACGGCGCTCTTTTCGGCAACCGTGCCCGATTGGGTCGGAACGATGGCCGCTCGCCACCTGCACAACCCCGCGACGGTGCAGGTGGATGCCGGTGTTCAGGCGGTAGACAACGTTACCCACGCCGTCTACGACGTACCGATGGGCGGCAAGCTGGCGGCATTGCGAACCCTGCTGGATGCGCGGGGTGCAGGCGTGACGCTCGTCTTCGGCCGCACCAAGCACGGCGTCAAGAAACTCGCTCTGCAACTCGGAGCACTGGGATATCCCGTGTCGGCGCTGCAGGGCAACCTGAGCCAGAATGCACGCGACCGGGTGATGGCCGATTTCCGCAGTGGCGCCACGCCGATCCTGATCGCCACCAACGTCGCCGCCCGCGGCCTCGACGTTGAGCACGTCGCCCAGGTGATCAATTACGAACTGCCGGAGACGGCCGATCTGCTGACACACCGCGTCGGCCGCACGGGTCGCATGGGCCGCTCGGGCGAGGCGATCACTCTGCTGACGCCGGATGACGAGATCGCCTGGCGCAAGCTGCTGCGCGAGCTGCGCCGCCATCCCGTGCGTCGACCCTGGCACGGCAGACACGAGCCACTTACGCCTGGCGCTGAAGCGCCTCGCCCGCAGCACGTAAAGAGTCCCGCAATCGCGCCCGTCGCAGTTGCGGAACCGCGTCAGATTGTACGGCCACAGGGTGCGCCGATCGCTGCTCGCCGTGGCGCCGCTGTGCGCTTCCCGCCTCAGTACGCCCAGCGTGGGGCAACTCCGCGACAACTACCGGCTATGGCCCCGACCGCTCAACAGCGGCCGGCGGTCGACGGTCAGTCGCGGCCGACTGCCATGCCGGGCGGGCAACAAACGGATCCGCCGGCGGTGTATACCGGAGGGGATTTCAGACGGCGGCGCCGTTCGTTCGGCCACCGTCCCGCTGCCGGCTAGCTCTCATCGCTTCGATGGCCAATAATTCGTACACTGGACTTTCCCGATTCACCCGCTTTATGCACGAACCAAAAAGCTCCGCCCGAAAGATTGTAGGAGGTTTCTCGACCGATGAACCCACGTGTTGGCGACTGGTTGCACAAGTTCGCGATCCTTCTCCTCGTCCTGCTCCCGCTCTCCGGCGTCTTCATCGCGATGCGCCTCCTCTGGCAGCGGGCCGTGGATTGGAGCGACATTGCCTTGATGGTCGCTCTTTACGTACCGATCTCGATGGGCATCACAATCGGGTTCCACCGCTACCTCACCCATCGCGGCTTCAAAACTAATTCGGTGGTCAAGGCGATCCTGATCATCCTCGGCTCGATGGCCGTGGAGGGGCCGGCGATCGACTGGGTCGCAACGCATCGCAAACATCATGCTGTTGCCGACCAGCCTGGCGATCCTCATAGCCCCACTGATGGTTTCTTCCACGCGCACATGGGCTGGCTCTTCAGCGGCATGGACGTGGATCAGGTCACGTACGCCCGCGATCTGTGCGAAGACAAGATGGTGATGACCCTCAGCCGCCTCTTCCCGCTCTGGCTCGTGCTGACGCTTGCGATTCCTTTCGCGATCGGTGGCTGGCATGGCCTCATCTGGGGTGGCCTTGTACGGTTGTTCCTCACCCACCACGTGACCTGGAGCGTCAACTCCGTCTGCCACACCTTCGGCAGCCGGCCATTCAGCACGAAGGACGAAAGCCGCAACCAGTGGACGGTCGGTCTGCTTGCGCTCGGTGAGGGCTGGCATAACAACCACCACGCATTCCCGCGCAGCGCACTGCATGGCCTCCGCTGGTACCAGTTCGATCTTTCAGGTCTGACGATTCGCCTGCTCGAGCGTGCCCGCCTCGCCTGGAATGTCCAGCGCGTGACGGCCGCTGAGATGGCCGCGAGGTTGGAACGCAGGTTGACCGACAATGTCGCCTGACAGGGCTTGATGCATGTGAGCCCCCGGTCTGAAAGGACCGGGGGCTTTTTTTGGTGCCCGGCCTTCGCGGCGGAAGTGGCCTGAATCGGCCGGGCTACTTTGTTGTTTTCGCCGGGTACGCCTCAATAGGTATGTGTAGAGTCTGACCGAACCTGTATCTTCGCTATAACCGATTACGTGAGCGTGAATATACCGTGAATCCAATCCTGGTCGTCGACGATGAGCCCGATATCCGTCAGATGCTCTGCTCGCTGCTCGAGCTGGAGGGCTACGCCTGTCGGATGGCCCGCGATGGACGGGAAGCTCTCAACCTGATTCAGATGGAGCGTCCCTCGCTCATCCTGCTCGATCTCAACATGCCCGTGATGACCGGCTGGGAACTGCACGACGCCCTGCGTGCTGACGGGGATGACATTCCCGTTGTTTATATGAGCGCTGCCTACCGCGTCAGCCAGGAAGCCGCCGCCAGAGGCGCGGTGGGCTGTCTGCCGAAGCCGTTTGATTTGGACGACGTGCTGCGTACCGTTGGGCAGTTCGCCGCCTGATCCACATCCATTTTTCTGTCCTCTCTTGTCATTCCCAGGATCCGCTCGCGGCTGAGGCGTAATCGCCATACGCCTGTGAATCGCGTACGATCCGCATCGGCGGCAGCTTGCTGCCCGATGAGGATGACGATGACGACGATTCTGTATCGAGACCGTTCCACCGAGGTATCCGACGCAACGGTAGATGGCGACGATCTCTGGCTTGACGCCACCGATCTTCTCAGTGCAACCGGCTGGGAGCTGAAACCAGAGGGCGCCTGTAAGGGCGACATCTGTATTCCCATCCCGCGCGATCGGACGGCTGAATTCCAGCGTCCTGATGACCGCTACAATCTGTCCGCGCTCGCGGGTCTGCTCGAAGAGCCGGTTCTGCACGATGAACAGGCTACTACCTGGGTGTTCGGCGAATCCGCCGGCGCCCGCCGCGATGCGCTGGCCTCGCTGGACGCGCCGGACTTCACTCTTCCGGACCTCGATGGGCGCTTGCACTCGCTGTCCGAGCAACGGGGCAAAAAGATTCTGCTCGCTTCGTGGGCCTCATGGTGAGGCTGCCGCATGGACCTGCCGGTCTGGCAGGCGCTGTACACCGAGTTACGGGACAAAAACTTCGTCGTGGTCGCGGTGGCGTTTGACACCGGAGGCGCCGCAGCTGTGGAGCAGTGGATCAAGGCGGCAAATCCGACCTATCCATGCCTGATCGACGAGCATCACGTGGTCGCCGCGTTGTACGGCATGGTTAACGTCCCCAACGCTGTCTGGATCAACGAGCAGGGTCGCATTGTGCGGCCGGCTGAGGCGGCTGGTTCCAGCGACGCCTTTCGCAGCATGGATCACACTAGCTTTAAGATGCCGCCGGAAGCGGTGGCCGGCCTCCGGCTCAAACGGCAGGTGTACCTTGATGCGCTGCGTGACTGGGTAAGCAACGGTGATACGAGTAAGCATGTACTTTCGCCGGCTGAAGCGCGCCGCCGTTCGCCGCAGCCCACGACCGGGCAGGCGCTCGCGACCGTGAATTTCCGCCTGGGCACGCATCTCTTCCAGCAGGGGAATAGCGAAGAGGCGCAGCGCTACTTTGCAGAAGCGCGACGGCTGCAGCCGGATAGCTGGAACTACAAGCGCCAGGCATGGTCGCTGGAAGCGCCCGGCAAAGCGGGCGGGCCGGAGTTTTGGGCTGCGGTGGATGCTCTCGGCGATCGCCCTTACTACCCGCCAGTCGAGATGGAAGGCATGCCGCGCTGACCCGCCTGACGTGCGCCGGCGGCGGTGAACCCGTATCATTCACGAGATTCCAACCGTTGAGGAGCATGCGATGCCCGATTTCCTGACCGAGCCCAACTTGCAGCCCGAGCACCCGCGAACGGCATTAGCCCTGCCGGTGTTACGGTCAGGTCATCCCCGTCGTAGCTTCCTGAAGCTGGCAGGCGCTGCCGCAGTACTGATTGGTGGCGGGTTCGCCGCGAGTCGACCGGTGGAAAGGGTGTGGGCAGTGGGAGATGCCGACGCGCTGCTGCTCAACTGCATCGACTTCCGGCTGATCAAGAACGTCAATGCATATATGGACAGCATCGGGCTGACCGGCAAATACGACCAGATCATTCTCGCCGGCGGCTCGCTGGGAGCGCAGAACGA
>JBBRGK010000362.1:0-4205 GCA_038240805.1 Dehalococcoidia bacterium
AGCCGGAAGCCGGCCTCACGCAACCGAAGAAGCGCAGGCATCGTGTCGTCGAACAGAAAGAAACGCGAGGGATGGTCCTTCGCCTCGCAGATGCGCTCGAACAGGCCGGGATGTTGTGGATCGATGCCGAATTCCTGCATCCAGCCAGCGTTCAGCTGCCGAAGGTACTCCAGGTAATGTTCGGGAGAGAGACTGTGCTTGCTGTGGTCGATCGGATCGGAGCCGTTGATGCTGGCACCTACAGCACCGACCGCAGCGCGCAAGGCTACGGCGTCGACTGCGATGCCAAACTCGGCCAGCACGGCGGCCTCGATGCAGTCGTCGGGATCCAGGCCGCTGCCCAGCGTGTTGTAGAAGTCGAACAGGATCGCGCGAGGTGCCACTGCGTGATTTCTTTCCTGGAAGGTTGGTGTCCCTTCGAGGTGTCTGGCGCCATCAGTGTAGCATCGGGTATCACGGGTTTCGGCGCCCCACCGGCACCTGCAGGCGCGCGTAGAATGATCACGCTTGAAATCGGCACGACCGTTCTGTCTTTGGTGGTTTGCAGCCCGAGGAGTTGAAGTGGACGGGACGGTCAACCAGCATAGCTTCCGCTGGCTGCGCATACCGGGGCGGGCATTGTTGCTCGTGGTCGGTGGAGTGCAATGCCTGCTGGGAGTGATGTTTGGCGTCAGCCTGTTTGCCAGCGCCGTGATTTATGCGGGCGACGGACCGGGCCTCGTGCTGAGCAGCATTTTCATGCTGGCGTTGGATATTGCCCTCTTTATTGCCGGCCTGTTCGCGCTCTTGAGCGCGCTTGAATCCTGGGAGCCTCCGAACAACCGCTGGCAGGGGTTCCGCTGGCCAGTGGTAGGCGCCTGCGGCGGTCTAGTGACGGTCGTCTCATGGTTGGTAGCCGCCGCGATTATCTGGACGTTCTAGTCAGTGCAGCCCAACCTCAGTGCCGGCATGGTGCTCCACGCTGAGGGCGCCTGCTCGATGCAGTAGTTCGTCCGCCGTATTCTTCCGCTGCGTCTCGTGAGCAGAGACGCCAACCAGAGCATCGCCGCCGCCGGTCTGCATATCGTAGGTATGCTCGCCGGCCTGCGAACGGTCTAACCCCAGGATGCCGCCGACCAGGCCGCCAGATATCAGGCCGATGATTGCGCCGAGGATGGCCGCAGCAATGAAACCACCGGCATGGATTGGCGCACCGATCGCTGACTGCACCGGCGGCAGCGCGAGAATAATCACACCGAGAATCGCACCCACCACTGCCCCGGAACCTCCGCCCAGTAGGGAAAGTCGAAACGACGAGCCAGTGATCTGTGCGTCAGCATGGCTAAGTCCGGTGTTTGTGTTCACCACATCGCCCATATTGCCGAGAATCGTAGCGTCCTCATTGGCGAAGCCCAGGTCGCGCAGATCGGCTACGGCCTTTGCGGCTGAGCCCTGGTCGCGAAACCGCGCGATCAGGTCGTAGCGGCCGGCGTGAACTTGCGGCAGTATGTCGGCGTTGCGTGTTCCTTCGTAATCCCTGATGGCCATAACAGATCGTCCTCCCGGACAGCAGCCCAGGTGCCTACTGTCAACTGGCTACAGATTCGCATACATGCATCCGCTTGCCCACTGCCTAAAGCAGTAGTCCGGTAGTAGCGAGCGGATGACGACGACACCCGGCACGTGCATTCCTTAAGAGAATCCAACTAAGATACAGGTCACGCGACACACGCAGGCGACAGAGACGGTTCGGCACGATGTCCGCCGAAGTGGATGCGCTGCCGCCGAATCGATGGACACTGAACATTTTTGCCCGTGATTGACAGCGTGGCCGGGCCTGCATACCTTCGCCTGTGACGGCTGGGAGCGCTCACCACCTGGGTGCGGCCGCGCTTCAGAATGGCCATGCCGGCGCAGCGGAGAACGCATCGCCGTGCGAAGGGGGAACGGTGACCGCAGAGGGCGGGAAGCTGATACACGCGAACGGCATTGATCTGCACTACATCGAAACCGGAAGAGAAACCGGGAGAGAAACCGGGGCCGGTCCCGACCTCGTCTGGCTGCCCGGCGGCAATGATCATGCCGAGCTCGCCCTTTACGCGCAGCGTGGCCTGCAAGACTCGTACCATATGATCGGGGTTGACCCGCGCGGACAGGGCTATTCAGACGCACCGGCAGACCCGGACCTCTACCACGGCAGTCACCAGACGGCGGATCTTCTCGCCGTGCTCGACGCGCTGGATTTGCGGCAGCCGCTGCTCGGCGGACACTCGCGCGGCAGCCGAACGGTGCTTGAGTTCGCAGCCGCCTACCCTGAACGAACGCGGGCAGTGGTTGCCGTCTGCACGCCGGCGCTTGGCGGTACCCGCGGCCGCGGCGATCGCTACCGACGCATGGCAGCCTCGATTCGAGATGACGGACTGGACCAGTTTCTGCGCAATTCGCGCACCGCACCGCGAAGTCCGCAGCGCCGCGCCCGCTGGGAGGAGCGGCTCCGCTCCGTCGGCGCGGAGGCGCTGATGGCGCAATACGAAGCGCTCGCACGGCGCGACTTCCTCGCGGACCGGATGGAAGACTTCGCGGTGCCGGTGTTGCTGGTGACAGGCGAGCGGGACCATCTGCGCGAGGACTGTGAAGCGCTCGCTGCAGCGGTGCCGTCGATCCGGCTGGTGGTGATCCCTGACGCTGGTCACGCGCCGATGACGGAGAATCCTGAAGCCTACTACGCTGCCATCTGCCCCTTCCTCGCCGAGCACTCGACGGCGTCGCACGCATGATGACCAATGCAAAAAGGGAGGCGGAGCGCGCCATGCCGATGCCCGCAAGACGACCGATGGAGGAAGAGAAGTGAATGACCAGCGGGCATCACAGATTTATCGCATCGTCGTGATCGAGGGCGATGGGATCGGCCCCGAGGTGATCGCCGCGACGCTGCCCGTGCTGGACGCCGCTTCCGCTTCCGGCGGATTCCGCCTGGTATTTGAGCCTCACCCTGCCGGCGCCGCCTGCTTCCAGCGCACAGGCGTGGCGATGAGCCCCGAAACCTTCGCTGCCTGTCGCACGGCTGATGCGGTACTGAAAGGCCCCGTGGGGCTGCCGGGGGTCCGCACTCCTGATGGGATTGAGGCGGGCGTACTTGGCGGCATCCTGCGCAGCGGTCTGGACCTGTTTGCCAACCTGCGGCCGATTCGCCTGCTCGACGGCGTGACATCGCCGCTTGCCGGCCGGGCTGCCGGCAATATCGACTACGCGATCGTGCGCGAAAACACCGAGGGGCTGTACATCTCACGCGGGCTCGGTATCGTCACGGCCGATGCCGTCACCGACACGCTGATGGTCACGCGGCGCGGCTGCGAGCGTGTGGCCCGCTTCGCCTTCGAGCTTGCACGCTCTGGCAACGGCGCACCGCGGGACCGCGTTCGGCGCGTGACCTGTGTGGACAAGGCGAACGTGCTCCGCAGTTACGCCTTCTTCCGCAAGGTCGTGACGGTGGTGGCCCACGACTTCCCGGACGTAGAGCTGGAGTATCGGTACGTCGATGCCATGGCACAGGCACAGGTGCTTGAGCCGGATCGCTTCGATGTGGTCGTCTGTGAAAACTTCATTGGCGACATCATCAGCGATCTGGGCGGAGCCACCGTCGGCGGGCTTGGCTTCTGCCCCTCCGGCAACATCGGCGAGAGCGGCGCCTACTTCGAGCCGATACATGGCTCGGCGCCGGACATCGCCGGCAAGGATATCGCCAATCCTATCGCGACAATCCTGTCCGCCGCCATGCTGCTCGACCGCCTGAGTGAGCACGATGCGGCCCTGGCGATTCGGCGTGCTGTCACAGGGGTGTTGGGCGACGGCACAATTCGGGTTCGACCGGATGGGGCGCTTGAGAGCGGCTGCCGCGCCGCAGGAGAGGCAATCGCCGGCCTGGTGCGAACACTGGCCGGGGAGCCGTAACTCAGGGAGTAAGGCGACGCCGGGCGCGGCGTGGAGACAGCGTGCCTCGTGCGGCGCCGCGGGCGGTGAGTCCCGCCATGAGCACGAGCGAAACGACGCTCACGGTGCTGATGCCGATGCCATCCAGGCTGAGCCGCAGGGAGTGGCGCAGGAGAAGCCGTGACAGGCGGCGGATGCGCCACGATGGGGCGCCGGAACAGACCGCGAGGAAGGGAACCAGGGTGGCGATAGTGGCTACGGAGGTCACAAAGACGACGGGTGCGAGCACACTGCCG
>JBBRGK010000363.1:0-4198 GCA_038240805.1 Dehalococcoidia bacterium
CGCCGCGGCCGTGGTGGCAAAGACGCCCAGCAGTCGCTGGCAGAAGCTGGTCTTCAGCCAACACCCGCGTTTGAGCCGATGCCGGTTTCGCCAGCTGGCAGAACGGGCCAGAACCCGCTGGAGGCGCTGCTGGGCAGGCAAAACGTGATTCTCGACACGCTGATGGAGCGTCAGATCTCGCTGCTACGCAATATCGAGCGGTCGCTGATTGCGCTGGACCAGCGGTTGGCTCATTCCCCTCAGGGACTCACCAGTGTGCCGCGGGCGGGAGTATTTGTCGATGTTCCGAACGTCATTTACGCGGCCGAGCGGATCGGCTGCACGATCGACTTCGGTAAGTTGCTGGGTCTGCTCACGAAGGGACGCGAACTCGTGCGTGCCAGCGCATATGCGCCGGTAAGCGACGACCCCCAGATGCGCCTTGAGTCGCAGAAGTTTGTGCAGCCGTTCGTGGGTCGAGGCTACCGTATCGTGACCAAGCCGCTGAAGCGTTTTGCTGACGGAACGATGAAGGGCAATTTCGATGTCGAGCTGGCGATGGACATCCTGACGATGGCCGACCGGCTCGACGTGGTATGCCTCGTCTCGGGTGACGGCGACTTCAGCCGTCTGGTCGAGATCATTGCCGGCAAAGGTGTGCGGGTCGAAGTCGTCGCCTTTTCTGGCAGCACATCAAGCGAACTCCGTGCTACCTGCGATGAGTACATCGACCTGGGCACCCGGCTACGCGAGATCTGCTCGTAGGCTGCCCGGCGCAACTAATACAGATCGCTCAACTCGAAGCGTGGACCGTCGCGGCAGACCAACCGGCTGCCACGACGGCGTATCTCGATTGGACATCCGGCGCAGGCGCCGGTGCCGCAGGCAAGCGGTTGCCAGATAACCGCCTGAACCGATCGCCTCGACACCAGCCGCTTCAGGTCAGCAGCGACCTGACGCAGTAGCGGCTCCTCACCGGCAATGATCACCTGGTCCGACCAGCGAAGGTACTCCGGCAGCAATGCGGCGGAGCTTCCGCTGACAGGGCTGGCTTCGGTCAGCACCAACTCTATTTGCGGCGCCAGCATGGCGGCGGGATACGCCGGCTGATTCGGCGAATGGCCCTGGATGAGGGTCACGCTTATTTCGCGTGCAATTGCCTGTTCCGCGAGGTAGAGAAGCGGCGCGACCCGTACGCCGTCCGCAATTAGTAAAAGGTTGCGCGTGTCGGCCCGGAGGGTGAGACCATGACCTAGCGGTCCGAAAATCCTGATTAAATCACCCGGCCGGCGGCGGGAGAGCCAGTCCGAACCGCGTCCTGCCCGCTGAACAAGCAGCGAGTGCTGTGGTGTACCACCTTCTCCTGGCCGGGAGCGACAGAAGCTGAACGGACGCGGCAAGTACGGATCGTCTCCTTCGCCGCACTGCATCATGAGGAACTGACCTGGATGTGCGAGCCGAGATATCTCCGGCATCTCCACCCAGAGGAGCACGACGGACTCGGCAAGTGTGATGGCCTCAACGACGCGTGCGGTCGCACCGATCACACGGGTAGCGTTTCAGCACCCGCGCGCGGGCTGTCGCGATACTCGCGCAGTGGCAGGATGTTGTAGGCATGTCCGGCCGCCAGCGCCTGGGCCGCTGCGAGGGCTGTGTCCATCGAAGTAAAGCAGGGAATGCGGTGTTCGGCCGCTGCACGGCGGATCAGGAAGCCGTCGCGCACCGGTCCACGCCCGCCCTCCGGCGTATTGATCACCGCGTTGACCATTCCGTCATTGACCACGTCCACGACGTTGGGGTGGCCTTCAGCAAGCCTCTTCGCGACCTGCTCGACAGGGATATCCAGCGCCCGGAGTAGACTCGCGGTCCCCTCCGTTGCATAAAATCGGTAGCCAGATTTGTGAAGCAATCGCGCAATCTCAACGGCGTCCGCCTTTTGCTTGTCGGCCACGGAAATCAGCACGGCCCCATTGGGCGGCAGCATGAGCCCGGAGGCGATCAGAGCCTTTGCAAGTGCTGCGGGATACGACCGATCGACTCCCATCACCTCTCCGGTCGACTTCATCTCCGGCCCGAGGTAAGTATCCACGCCGATGAGTTTCGCCATCGAAAAGACCGGGGCCTTAACGGCCACAAGTGGCTGGCGAGGCCAGAGCCCGCCTGCATATCCCTGTTCCTCCAGCGTCTTGCCCAGCATGATCCCGACGGCGAGATCGACCATCGGTACGCCGGTGACTTTTGAAAGAAATGGGACTGTGCGGCTGCCACGCGGATTCACCTCGAGCACATATACCTGTGATGCTCCGTAGCCTTGCGGCGGCATGATCACGTACTGGATGTTGATCAACCCCCGTGCGCCAAGCGTCAGGCCAATCCGCTCTGTGTACTCGACAATCGTGTTGACGTCCTCTGAGCTGAGCCGCACGCCGGGGTAGACGGCCATCGAGTCACCCGAGTGCACTCCGGCCCGCTCCACGTGCTCCATGATGCCGGGAATAAGCACACGCTCCCCGTCGCAGACCGCGTCTACCTCGACTTCCTTGCCCTCAAGATACTTGTCGATAAGGATCGGCTTGCCCGATTCAAGCTCGATCGCATTGGTCATATACCGGAGCAGCTCGTTCGGCCCTTCGACGATCTCCATCGCTCGCCCGCCGAGCACGTATGATGGCCGCACCAGCACCGGGTAGCCGATGAGCTGCGCCGTCTTGATGGCATCTTCAACGTTCGTGACTGCGGAGCCGGGAGGTTGGGGCACGCCGATGCGCTGCAGAAATTCCTCGAAGCGGCCGCGGTCCTCGGCGAGATCGATTGCCTCTGCGCTTGAGCCAATGATCGGCAGGCCGGCGCCAGTGAGCGGCCCCGCCAGATTAATCGCCGTCTGGCCGCCGAACTGTACGATCGACGGCGGCGCGACCCCATCCACCATCTCGTTCTCGAGAATATCGCGCACCGCTTCCTCATCGAGCGGTTCGAAATAGAGCCGCTCGCAGGTGTCGAAGTCGGTCGAGACGGTTTCCGGGTTAGAGTTTGCCATTAGAGCGCGGTAACCGGCTGCCTGCAGCGCCCAGGCGGCGCGAACGCTGCAGTAGTCGAACTCGATCCCCTGTCCGATTCGGATCGGGCCGCTGCCGATCACCAGCGCCGTCGGGCGAGGATCGGGCAGAGCCTCGTTTTCCTGTTCGTAGGTGCTGTAGAAGTAGGGCGTCGCGGCATCGAATTCGGCCGCGCAGGTATCGACCATCTTGTAAACGGGCAGAACCTGCCAGCGATGGCGCAACTCGCGCACCTGCTCGGGCAGCAGATCTCCGAGCGTACCGATCTGGCCGTCGGAGAAGCCCAGGCGCTTCGCCCGCCGCAACAGATCGGGCGTCAGCGGTTCAGACAGCAAGCGCCGTTCCATGCGGACGATGTTCTGCATTTTTTCGAGAAACCACGGGTCGATACCAGTCTTGCGTGCGATCGCCATCGGATCGGCACCCCGTCTCAGGACCGCCATCAGCAGCCACAGCCGCTCGTCGGTTGCGTCCAGTGGCATCTCGAGCGCGCTATGCTGCCACGCGGCTGCCTCCCAGAGGAACGAGCGCCCGCTCACTTCCAGCGAACGGACTGCCTTCTGCAATGCGCCTTCGAAACTCCGGTCGATCGCCATCACCTCACCGGTCGCTTTCATCTGCGTCCCAAGAGTGCGGTCGCCGAGGGCGAACTTGTCGAACGGCCAGCGGGGGATCTTTACCACGACATAATCCAGCGCTGGCTCGAAGGCAGCCGTGGTTTTCAAGGTAACAGCGTTGGGAATCTCGTCCAGCCGTTTGCCGATAGCGATCTTTGCAGCTACGCGGGCGATAGGATAGCCCGTAGCTTTGCTCGCCAGCGCCGAGGAGCGAGAGACCCGCGGGTTGACCTCGATGACGTAGTAGAGCGGCCGGGTGGCGTCCTCGGCCACCCACGGCGTCACATCAGGGCGCGGCGCAAGCGAGAACTGGACGTTGCAACCGCCCTCGATGCCGAGCGCTCGGATGATATTCAGGCTCGCTGAGCGCAGCATCTGGTAATCGCGGTCCGAGAGGGTCTGGCTGGGCGCCACGACGATGCTGTCGCCCGTGTGCACGCCCATCGGATCGAAGTTCTCCATGTTGCAGACGGTGATGCAGGTGCCGGCCGAGTCCCGCATTACCTCGTACTCCAATTCCTTCCAGCCAGCGAGATATGGCTCAAT
>JBBRGK010000364.1:0-4167 GCA_038240805.1 Dehalococcoidia bacterium
CGTTTTGAGTTCGGCTGGTCCGCTTACGACTATCAGGACGGCGCGCCCGGTGGCTCCGCGCCTGCCGGGCGCCGCCCTGGCGATGTCGCGCCATACGACGGTCAGCAATGCGGCGAGAAACAGGTACAGCAGGCCGACCACGGCAAGCCGGACTATAATGACCGCGGTGTCGTTCAGCAGGGCATGTCGCTTCCTCTGGAGAGTGGTTAGCCCCCGTCCTACAGCGACCCGTTTAGCCTGAGACACAGCCTGAAGTGCCCTATCTCCAGCAGATCGCCGTCCCGAAGTGCTCGCGCGCTCTGGATTTGCTCGCCATTGACGAGCGTACCATTCAAGCTTTGCAGATCGGTGATGATGTATTTGCCATTGGCATTGCGGTCGATGCTGGCGTGTTCGCGGGAAACCTTGCCATCGATGAGCGGCAAGTCGACATCACTGCGCCGGCCGATCATGAGCGGCAGCCGCGCGAGCGCGACGCGGCGAATCAGCCGTCCGTCAGCGTCGAGAACCTCCAGCGCGGCGTCATGGCCGGCAGGGCGCGATGGCTGCCCGGATGCCGGACGAAGCATCGGATCTTTGAGAGACCGTCGGGCAGGACCGCGCACACTGCGCTTGAACGCGGGAGTGCCTTCGCCGCAGTCGCCCCTGATGGTGCCGGCAGCGGGAGTAAACGCTGCCCGAACGTCGCACCGGCCCCGCCGAACAGTGGCGTCACCCTCGAGGTGTACGGTTGGCGGGCGGTTGGCGCTGATGTCGCGTTCGACGATTGTCCGCTCCAGATAGTCTCCTAACTGCTGGTTCAGAACCACGACGGCATCGCCAAAGGCAGCGAGATCGGTCGGATGAATGCGAACTTCGTAGTCATCGGGTGCGAGGACGCGGTCGGCCAAGCGTACGGCGCGCCGCTCCATCGCTTTTGTGAGCGCGGTCGTGAGTTCGAGTGGATGCAGCCTATGGGATGAAAGTGCCCACGCCGGGCGCTCAATAATCTCGGCGATCAGCGACTCCAGGCGCGAGAGAGGCTTCATCGAATGTGAGAACCTCGACGTGACCACCAGGATTAAATCCATTTCCGTGTGTGGGGCGTCACGCTCATCAAGTATAGCACCTGATATTCGTGCCCTGATACGCACCCCTACCGGGCTGCGTATGCTCGGAAGATCTGGCCAGCGATCGGGCCAGCGACCGTGCTGCCAGGTCCGCCATTCTCGACGATGACCGCAATTGCAATCGTCGGACTGCCTGCGGGTGCGAAGCCGATGAACCATGAGTCGGCAGGATCAGAGGAGCCGGTTTCCGCTGTGCCTGATTTTCCGGCGATATTCTGGCCCAGCAGACCAGCCGCAGAACCAAACCCTTCGTTGACCGCAGTGACCATGAAGCTGTTCATCTCGGCGGCGGCCGCTTCAGACATGACACGCCCTCTCGCTGCGGGTGCGTGCTGCATCACGATGCTGCCACCGGCATCGCGAGCATCCTGTACGAGGTAAGGCTGCGGTTCGACGCCCCGATTGGCGACAGTTGCCGCCACCAGCGCCATGAATAGCGGTGTGGTTTGCAATTGTCCCTGGCCGAAGCCGCTGTTGGCCAGCGATACCGGGTCAAGGGAACCGCCGGCATGGCTCGTACGACTGGTCGCCGTGTCGATGTCAAACGCAAGCGGCTCATCCATGCCGAACCTGCGGCTGTATGCTAGGAAACGGTCCGAGCCCAGCTTTTCGGCGGCCACCTGGGCAAATGTTGCATTAATGGAATAGGCGTAGGCGTGGAGGAAGTCCCAATCGGTCTGGCCCTCGGGTGCATTGGTGCATTTGATCACAACGCCGCTGATTACCACTCCGTTGACGCATCGGAATCGATCGGCAGGCTTCACGACCCCCGAATCCAGCGCCGCCGTGGCGGTTACCGTCTTGTAGGTCGAGCCGGGTGGGTACAAACCCTGGGTAGCCCGGTTTAGCAGCGGGCCGGCTGTGTCGACCAGAAGTTTGTCTCCCAGCTCATCGATTTTTGTCGGGTCATAGCCGGGAGCACTCACCATAGCAAGGATAGCGCCGGTGCCGGGATCGAGCGCGACGACGGCGCCCCGACGGTCGCCGAGCGCTGCCGATGCGGTTTGCTGGAGCTTCGCGTCGATCGTCAAAGTCAGGTCATCGCCTGCAGGCGATCCGTGGAAGAGGTCGTTCCTTACCGTCTGAAGCGGGTTGGCTGCACGGACTCCGGAGAGGTAGTCGTTAAACGTCTGCTCGATGCCGGTGATTCCGTAACGCGTGCTAACGTAGCCAATGGTTTGGGCTAGCGAAGGAATTGAGTAGACGCGCCGTCGCGTACCGTCGGGCTGTTCGCGGCTCTCAGCAAGAACTGTTCCATTCCGGTCCAGAATCGAACCGCGGTTGGCGGATTTCGCCGCGTCGATCAGGCGCGGATTGGCCGGGTTGTTCGCCAACGAGTTGACCCGAACCACCTGCCAGTAAACGAGGCCGCCGGTGACAGCTACGAATCCCGCGAGCAGCACGACTGCGACCCGGTAAAGGTTGGGTATCATCTACCTGACGTCTTCAGGAACCCGCTCATGTCCATCGTGAGAGCGCACAACATCGACCGCCAGCCTCCGTGCGCGGTCGAGGTGGACCGTCATCGCATCCCGCGCCGCATCCGGATCGTGCATCTCAACGGCCTGTAAGACGTCCCAGTGGCCCGAGAGCGATATGCGGAGCCCCTGGGCCGATCGAAGCGCCGGCTCGCGAGTGGCATGAAGGACTTCGAGAATGCCTTCCAGCAGGCGCGCGAGCAGCGGATTGTCGGCCATAGCCGCGAGCTTCATATGGAATAACGTATCGTCTGCACCGCCGTACCGGCCCGTTTTCACCCGCTCTTCGTGGCGATCCAGCATCCGGCGAACGGCTGCAACTTCGCGGCTTCCCGCCCGCCGGGCCGCGAGCGCTGCCATTCCGGGTTCGACAATACGCCGCACCTCGTATAGCTGTTCAACCTCGCGTTCGGAGACCGACACCGGGCCGGTCAGGGAACGCACCATGCCGGCAACATCCTGCGCCCGCACGAAGCGGCCCTCGCCCTGGCGTCCTTCGACGAGACCACGACTTTCCAGGGCTTTGATTGCTTCGCGCACCGACGATCGCCCGACCCCGAATAGCTCGCTCAGTTCGCGCTCCGACTGGAGGCGGCTGCCCGGCTGCAGCCTTCCGAGCGAGATCTGTTCAGCGATCCGATCGGCGATTGCGGCAGAAAGGTTTGTTCTGCGAACCGGGCGCACACCGCCCTCGTCCCTGGCGTCGCCTCGACGGGTACGCCGTCCGGATAGTGCGACAGTGCTCGACCTCTCAGCCGCGCCATTCATCGCTACGTATCCTCCGTGCCCGTTTGCAGCGGGTGTCCGCTCTCTTTACAGCCAGCCAATCTGCGGGTACTGTTGTCAGACCAGCAGACCATGACAGGCGGACGCAGTATAGCATGGCCAACACGAGGGGGTGGAAGCGGTGAAGCTCAGTCGCGTACTCGAGATCGCATGCTCGATGGGGCTAATAGTGGCAGCCGGTGCATGCAGCAGCAGCAATAACTCCAACAACTCAAACAGCAATACCGCTACCAAAGCGGCGGTAGCCCCGAGCGCCTCTGTCGTAGCGAGCAGTGCCGCAGCAACAGCCCCGGCGGCAAGGTCTGGGAGCCCGGTCTCAGCCGCTGCACAGGGAGCTGCTCCCTCCGCTTCGGCTGCCGCCTCGACAGAAAAGCCGGTCCGCGGCGGTACGCTCACGGCAGAACTCGACTCGAACACGAAGAACCTTGACCCACTGCTTTCGTCCCTTGTGGTGGACCGTCAGGTTCACTACCAGATCTACGAATCGCTTGTGTCCATCGGTCCCGATCTGAAAATTGCTCCCGGCCTGGCGGATAGCTGGGACACGAGCGATCCAAAGACGCTCGTGTTCAAACTGCACCCAGGCGTGAAGTTCCAGGACGGTACCGACTTCAATGCAGATGCAGTCAAGTTCAACATCGATCGAATTCTCAAGTCCGACACCTCGCCTCGCAAGAGCGAGACCACAAGCATTGCCTCAGTCGACGTGGTCGATCCGCTAACGGTCAAGTTCAACCTGAAGGCGCCTGCGGCTCAGCTGCTGGCAACTCTGGTCGATCGGTCGGGAATGATGG
>JBBRGK010000365.1:0-4166 GCA_038240805.1 Dehalococcoidia bacterium
CGCTTCGCCGGGACAGCCTGTTGAGCGTTTATGTCTGAGGTCACGGGTTCAAGTCTACGGGGCGGGGGCGCCAGAGAACATACGTGACATGGCACTTGACGCGTACGGGGTCGCGGCGGATCGTGGGATTGCGTGATGAAATCCTCAGGGAAAGCGAGCGCTGGTTATGAACGAATGCACTGTCTGCCTCTCCTTCGACTTTGACGTGATCTCTTCGTGGCTGTTCCGCGGTGTGACGACGCCGACGCCGATGTCTCGCGGTGAGTTCGGCGCAAGGGTGGGTGTCGGCCGCTTGCTCGATCTCCTGCAGGAGCACGGCATCCCCGCCACGTTCTTCGTCCCCGGGCACACGTGCGACACCTTCCCTGAACACTGCAAGCGGATCGCGAAGGCGGGCCACGAGTTCGCCCATCACGGTTACTGCCATGAAGTACCGGCCACTCTCTCGCGCGACGATGAGGCGGCTGTGCTGCTAAAGGGAATTGAGGCGATCAGGCGAGTCACAGGCAAACGGCCAGCGGGTTATCGCTCGCCTTCCTGGGATCTGAGCCCGCATTCGCTCGATCTTCTGCTGCAGGAGGGATTTCTCTACGACAGCAGCCTGATGGCGGATGACTTCACACCATATCTCTGCCGCAGCGGTGACGAGGGGGATACTTTAAGCGCGTACCGCTTTGGCAAGCCAGTGGATCTGGTTGAACTTCCGGTAAGCTGGTTGCTGGACGACCATCCCCATTTCGCCTGGAATGCACAGCGCGGCAGCGGCCACGCGACGCCCTCGCACGTCGAGGAGATCTGGCGAGAAGAGTTCGAGTTCATGTACGAGAAAGTGCCGGGCGGGATCTATACCCTGACGATGCACCCGCAGGTGATTGGCCGGGGGCATACGATCCGCTTGCTGGATCGGCTCATCCGCCATATGCGATCGCGGCCCGGCGTCCGCTTCGCCACCATGGAAGAGATGGCAAACCGCTCGCGCCCCGGCCTATTGGCGCAGGCAGGCATTACACCCCGCGGAAGGCAGGATGCGCACTGATGGAGCTGTTTGAGGCGATGTCCTCCAGCGGCCACGAAGAGGTAGTCTTCTGGCGAGACCGCGCAACCGGCCTGCGCGCGATCGTTGCCATCCATGACACCACGCTCGGACCCGGTCTCGGCGGCACCCGAATGTATCCGTATCCGAGCGAGCAGGCGGCACTCGAGGACGTACTCCGTCTGTCCGAGGCGATGACCTACAAGAACGCTGCCGCAGGTCTGGACTTCGGCGGCGGCAAGGCTGTGATCATCGGCAATCCGGCGACGAACAAGTCAGAGGCTTTGTTCCGCGCCTACGGCCGGCTGATCGAGACGCTGAACGGCCGTTACCTGACGACGACGGACGTAGGCACCACGACCGCTGACCTGAACATCATCAGCTCCGAAACACGATTCGTCACTGGAACCGCGCCATCTTACGGCGGCAGCGGAGACACGTCGATCCTGACGGGTCTGACGGTATATCTCGGTATGCGTGCCGCTGCGCAGGTGGCCTGGGGATCCCCTGAGCTACGTGGCCGGACCGTCGCTTTGCAAGGCACGGGCAAAGTCGGCTGGCACCTGATGGAACTGCTGCGTGAAACTGGCGCCAAACTCGTGGTCACCGACGTCAACGCGGAACAGCTCAACCGGGTTGCCGCAGCGTTCAACGCGCAGGTCGTCGGAATCGATGAGATCTACGATGTCCCCTGCGATGTCTTTTCCCCTAATGCGCTCGGCGGCTCGATCAACGCTGGCACCGTGCCACGGCTCAGATGCTCGGTCGTGTGCGGCGGCGCAAACAACCAGCTGGCAACCCCGGAAGACTGCAAACGGCTGCAGGACCGCGGCATCCTCTACGCCCCTGACTTCATCGTCAACGCCGGTGGTGTAATCAATATCGCGGACGAGGTGAACGGCTATAACGCGGAGAGAGCACACGCCCGCGGCGAACTGGTCTTCCAGACGACCTTGCACGTCCTTGCCGTAGCCAGGGAACGAGGAATCACCACCGCAGCAGCAGCCGAGTCTTACGCAAAGGCCCGAATCAGCGCCCTGAATCAGGTTCACAGCAGTTATCTGGCCGGGCACTCTCCTTTCCCTCGATAACCGCGGCACGACCGCGCCAGGACAAGCATCATGCGTTATCCCCGCACCGCGCGGCAGGAAGAATTCGTCGCGCTCGCACAGCGGCTCGCCGCTGAGATCGCCCCTCGTGCTGTCGAATCAGACCGCGCTGGACTGATTCCAACGGAAAGCTATCAGGCGCTTGTCGCGGCCGGGTATCACACTCTGACGGTGCCTGCCGAGTTTGGCGGCCGTGGCGCCGATATGCTCGAGTTTGTGCTGGCGCAAAACGCGCTCGCCAGAGGCGACGAGGCGACAGCGCTTGGAATCAACATGCACCTGATGTCGATCGCGAACGCATCGCAATCGAGCACGTGGCCGCGCCCGTTATACGAACGGCTGATGCGCGAGGTCGTTGAAGAGGGCGCGCTGATCAATTCGGCGGCTGCCGAGCCGGAGATGGGCAGTCCGGCGGGTGGTGGGCGTCCGATGACCACGGCGACGCCATGTGAAGGGGGCTGGCGGATTAATGGCCATAAGACCTACACGAGCCTGAGCTCAGTCCTGCGTTACTTCATCGTTCTTGCCACTACCGGTGAACTGAATGACGGAGGCATCGAGGTCGGCCAGTTCCTCGTCCGAAACGGCGCCGGAGTGCGCATCGTGCCCACGTGGGACGTTATGGGCATGCGTTCGACGGCAAGCGATGACATCATCCTCGAAGACGTATTCGTGCCCGAAAGCGATGTGATCAATCGACGGCGGCTCGGCGCCCCGGCGGGTCCGGCTCCGGGCGGCGCCTACTTCGCGCTCGGCGTCGGCGGCGTCTACCTTGCCATCGGTGAGTCGGCCCGCGATCACGCAGTGGATTTTGCCCGCCACCGGGCGCCCACCGGCCTCGGAAAGCCGATCGGCACGATCCAGAGCATCCAGCATAGGGTCGCTCACATGGACATCATGCTAATGGCGGCGCGAGAGTTGCTGTTCGGCGCGGCGCAGGACTGGTCCGAGTTCCCCGCAGAGCGCGGCATCCTTGGTCCGAAGGTCGCGGCAGCCAAGTTCACTGCAACGAATAACGCCATATTGGTCGTGGATCTCGCGATGCGCATCGAGGGCGCCGCTTCAATATTCCGCAGCAATCCGCTCGAACGCTACTACCGCAACGTCAGGGCTGGCCTGAGCCACCCGCCGATCGATGATCGCGCCCTCGACCAGATCGCCCGCGCTGCGCTCGGCTTCGGTCCCCCAACAGGTACGGATGCGCCAACCGGCACACCTTGAATATCTGGATTATGTCGCGTTCGAATTCGCTCGCAGGCGTCGATTCCGCGACCAGACCCAGCGCGCAGTCACGGTACAGACGAAGAGAACAACGACAAGCACGATCATCTGTTGGGCAACCCGGCTAATTGCGTGGATGCGCAGAACGCTTTTGCCGTCGGCAGTAAGCGAACGCAGCCCTTCATCGTGATCGAGCAGGTGCACGCCGAACGAGTCGCGTTCGCCGCTGACTTGCTGACCGACCTTCGTATCGTCAAACGTATGCTGGGGAACGTCGAAGCTCAGTTGTCCGCCCTGGCGCGTGGTTATCGCAACGATCAGCAACTGCTGCGAGTTTTCACCCTCAGTAACCGTTCGCTGGTGATCAGTAATCGTGCCGTTGAATGACGTGCTCGGTCCAAACGCCTGCCCGATATCGATGAGGGCGTTGCCGCCGAAAATGAGCAGGTTCACCGCGATTAGCAGCAGGATGCCCGGCACCTTCAGTCGCGCGAGAAGCGACTGCCGGCCAGCAGCGAGGGTCGGAGTAGCTGGCTGTGCATTCATGGCTGGTGTTTGGACCTCCGCTATCCACGTTCCTACATCCCGCCAGGTCAGACAAGGGAACGCAGCGGTTTGCCGCTTCCCAATGCAACAACGCAGCTTCGAATCTACAGATATGCTGGATCGATGTAGATCCCTTCAACGTGGTTGTCTGGTCCGGGAAGGGGCTCCCCGCCGAGGAATTTGAAACGGATAAAGCTCGTAGCTCTATCCATCACGGGTGAATAGAGCGGCCTTGAGTCTGCGGCACTCAGTTCTAC
>JBBRGK010000366.1:0-4163 GCA_038240805.1 Dehalococcoidia bacterium
TACGCGGACGACTTCCAGGGACGAATTATGGCCAGCGGCGAGCCGTTCGATCTGAACGATCTCTCAGTTGCGGCAGCCAATCAGTGGCCGCTCGGCACGAGACTACGGCTGCGCCGCGCTCCCGGCGGCCCGTGGGACAGCACGCTTACTTCCGGCGAACGCAGCATGTACTTCAACCGTTCGATCATCGTCACGGTGCAGGACCACGGCGACTTCACTCACGAACTGGACCTCAGTCGCGGCGCCTTCGCCCAGCTTGGCCGTCCGAGCGAAGGCGTGATCCGGCTCCTGATCGAGCCACTGGGCGACGGCAAGAACGCGCCCGTTGTCACCCGGTAGAGGGCTCTTGTCAGGCTTCACTTCGACGCCAGCTTATGGCCCGTCTGTCGTGACGATGACTTTCGCACCTGCTGTAGTACTCATTGCCGTGGGCCGCTCGCGGGAGTAGTGCCTTCCCTGATCTGCCGACACCAGAATGCCATGCAGAGGAAAAAGCTGACAGCGGCAGTCCGGTTGCCGGTTGCCCGCTGCTGGCGTACGACCTCCATCAGAGTGCGACGGTCGATTAGCGGTTCTAATACGCTCGCGTTGTCCTCGATGAACCCGGAAATGTCGTCACGTCTCCACCACTGTTCGTAGCCGGCATAACTCACTACGGGATAGCGCCGGCGTCCGCGCAACCAGTACAGCGGGGGCGCCTCGACCGCCATCACCGGGGCCCTTCCTTCCTCCGGGAAACCCAGGAGCGAGGGGCAATTGTGTCGAATTGCAGCCCGGTGCCAGTTCCGCCCCATTTTTGTGTGGCGGTTCATGTGCCAGATGGTCGTGGTCCAGCCGAGATCGAGAAACGGTGTGCGTGGCGATGCACTGTCCGCATAGAGCTTGAGTCCATTGCCCATGAAGTGCGGCACCCGCTCCTGCAGATAGAACCGATCCAGCCCATCGAGTAACGTACCGGGCGAGGCGGCTTCCAGTCGCTTTAGTCGCTCCTTCCAACCCGACGGTGAAAACTGCTCGGCTAGTTCAGGGACAAGGGCAGCGATCTCGCCCGGTTGCAGAATCTGCTTGAACTTCTTGCTCCAGAACCTGTCTCGGAGAGCTGGCGCCGGCAATGCCCTATCGACGAGATCGAGGGTCCGCGACAGGATACCCCGGTCCAGAAAGTAGGTGGCCGCGAATTCGCCGTTCGTACCTACCAGCAACGCCGCGGCGGGCGGGAGAGCGGCCTTATGCGGGTAAAGAAATGTATGCCAGTGGTCGGCGGACTTGGTGCCGTTTGTCAGCCGGCTAATCCGCTCGCCGTGCTCAAGGTAATCCGCCGGCGATAGCGAGATCACCTCGATTGGCAGGTCAAAGTGAGCCGCAATCTGCCGCGAGATGACCACATCGGTGGCGTCTTCACTGCCGCAGGTAAGCAGCGAGGGACGGATGCCCGAAGCGAGGAGCGAACTGAGAATCACGCGCGAGTCGAAGCCGCCCGACATTGAAAGATACACGTCGGACGCACCTGCGATACTTCTAGTTACCGCGTCATTATACGCGGAGATGGCCGCCGCTGGAGAGCTGTCGATCGGTGGATGAAGCTCATACCACGTTAGCGTCGTGAGCACCGGTCTGCCAGATGAGAGTTTTAAAGCGCTCGCGGCGGGCAGGCGATGAACCTCCGCGTGGAGCGTGTCGCTGCCCAGGCAGTGGCTTAACCCGGTGACATCTGCGAGGGCACGATAGTTCCAGGCCCAGGCAAGCTCGCTTTGCTTAATGACCTCAAGCACCGTGTCACCGTGGAAGAGCCGCCCGTACTGAACGGTGTAGAAGTACTGGAATACACCATAAGGAGAGGACACGATGACGGTTTCTTCGCCGGAGCCGATGATTGCGACATATTCGCCGCTAAACCGCTGAATCGCCCGTAGACCGTCAGCCCGGTACGCTGCGAGGAATGCTGCATCGGATGCGGAGCAATGCCCCAGCATGGTGATGCCGGTATCGGAGGCATGATTCAAACCCGCGACCGCCCCTCAATGCGGGGATCTGCCATCCTCTGATCTTGTGTGGCAGTGGCGGGGGCCAGGCACGGCACCGGTTAGCGGTAGTTCGTGAACTGAAGCGGTGTCGGGATGTCGAGCGCTTTTAACTCAGTGATCACCTCTTGCAAGGTGTCTTTGTCCCGGCTCGACACGCGGAGGGTGTCGCCCTGAATGCGCGCCTGCAGCTTCGGGCTGACCGCCTTGATTTTCTTTTGCAGAGTGCGGGCCAGATCCTCGTCGATGCCCTCACGCAGCTTGATCACCTGCCGCATGTTGCCTCTGGCTGCCTGCTCGGGCTTACCAGGGTCAAACACCTTGGGAGAGATGTTTCGCTTGATCGCCCGTGCGGAAAGGATGTCGAAGATCGCCTTGAGCTTGTACTCCGACTCGGTGAGCAGCGTAATCTCAGTCGGTCCCAGCGTGACTTCAGCGGGGACACCTTTGAAGTCGAAGCGCGTGCCGATCTCGCGTTCGGTCTGGTCGACCGCATTTGCCAGTTCCTGGCGATCAAAAGAAGAGACGACATCGAATGAGTATTCCTGTGCCATATATGCAGGGTAGCCAACCCGGAGAGAGACGGCAAGTTTCGCCGGCAGTCGCGCGGCGGTAGCTTATCGGCATCAGTGCGCCGGTGCAGCTCGCCTGGGGCGAGAGTGATAGGATTGTCCTCGCAGCGCCGTTCGCAAGGCCGATCTAACGTAGACTCGACCGGCCGCAGGTAGCCGGTCAGAGGTAGAGAGCACAGGAGAGCATCATGAAAGCCGCAATTTTCCATGCCGTCAAAGAGCCGCTGACAATCGAAGAGGTCGAAATGGACAGGCCGATGTCCCACGAGGTGGTCGTGCGAGTGGTCGCCAGTGGCGTCTGCCACAGCGACCTGCACTTCGTCGAGGGGCTCTATCCGTCAGCAACTCCGATGATTCTCGGCCACGAGGGCGCCGGTATCGTTGAGGAAGTCGGCGACCAGGTCACCTACGTTAAGCCTGGCGATCACGTCATTGCCTGCCTTTCGGTGTTCTGCGGCCACTGCGAGGAGTGCATGACCGGCCGCCCATTCCTCTGCACGGGTCCGGAAGTGCGCCGCCGCCAGAGCGATCCGCCGAAGTACACGATCAATGGCAATACGGTGAACCAGTTCGCCAACCTCTCGACCTACGCCGAGAAGATGCTGGTCTACGAAAATGCGCTGGTAAAAATCCCGGATAACATGCCCCTCGACCGCGCCGCGCTGATTGGCTGCGGCGTAACGACCGGCGTCGGCGCCGTCCTCAATACCGCCCGCATCGAGCCCGGCTCGACGGTGGCCGTCTTTGGCGCCGGTGGGGTCGGCCTCTCGGCAATACAGGGCGCCCGGATCGCCGGAGCGCGCATGATCATCGCGGTCGATACGGTCGAGAACAAGCTGGCCACCGCCAAGGAGCTTGGCGCCACCCACATCGTGGATGCCTCGTCGCACGACCCGGTACAGGCGATCCGCGAGATGACCGGCGGCGGCGTGGACTACTCATTCGAGGCGATCGGGCTCAAGAAGGCAGCCGAGCAGTGCTTCGACTGCATAAAGGCCGGCGGCACAGCGACGATCATCGGCATGATCCCCGTCGGTCAGAAGGTCGAGCTGGACGGCCGCATGTTCCTGCGTGAGAAGAAGATCCAGGGCAGCAGCATGGGCTCGAACCGCTTCCGCGTGGACATGCCGCGCTACATCGAGTTCTATCAGCAGGGCCGGCTGAAGCTGGATGAGATGATCACCCGTCGCGGAAAGCTGGAAGACATCAACGAAGCCTTCCGCGCTATGAAGGCCGGCGAGGTCTCCCGCACCGTGCTGATCATGGATGAGGAAGCGCTGAAGGCGTCGAACTCGGCCGCAGCGACAGCAGGCCGTTAGCGATCAGTTCCGACGAAGCAGTGGCAGGATCGGTAATCTGCCGAGCCAGCCACGACGTCGCGGTGGTGCGTAGCGATACCAGGCGATGCCGATGATCGCTTCACGCCGCACGGGTCCGAACTGCCGGCTGTCGGTGCTGAATTCACGGTTGTCACCGAGGACGAAATAGTCGCGCGGGCCGAGAAACCCTTTTAGGCCCGCGCGTTCCACTTCGCCTTCGTGGGCCCCATTTACACCAACGGGCAGCCGAT
>JBBRGK010000367.1:0-4153 GCA_038240805.1 Dehalococcoidia bacterium
CTCGAACTAAATCGACCGGACTCCAACCCGGAAACGGCTCTCATGCCGATGAAGAAGCGATGCACCTCTACCGGCATGACACCGACGTTCTTAAGGACCTACCCCTGCGCCGCGAAGCCGTCCTTGACCCACTTGTAGTGGCTGCGGCCGTGGTCGCCGTTGACGCCGAGGACGCCGCCGACTGTGCCGTCCGCCCAGGGGGCGCCGGGCAGCTTCTGTTCAAGCTGCTCGTCCTTCAGCGAGGCGAGCAGGGCGAGCGTTTCGGAGCGCACCTGCTGGCCGAGGGCGACGACTTCGCTCAGCGTCTTGTCGCGGTGCTGCAACACCCAGCTTTCGGTCATCGCGTGCACTTCGGCCATGATCGACTCACGCGGGCGAGGCGCCCCGTCCGGCGTGTGGGTCAGTCCGACAGGGTTCTGGTCGCCCTCCACGTGGCGGCGGATCATCCGGTTGAACATCTTCTCAATGCCCGAAAGATGCGCGAGATGGTCCTTGGCGCTCCACATCGACGCCCTATCGTGCTCGCTTGCAGTGATCCCTCGGACCAGATCTGATTCCTTCATCGCGGTGTAGGTTTCGAGCAGCCAGGCGCGGTCCTGGTTCAGCTTAACCTCGATCTCGGTGCGGTTCATGGGCCTCTCCCTTTTCGTTAGCCGGCCAATCGAACGTTATGCGTGCCGGGCGCGGTTACCGGGCAGCGCCGGCATGGCGACTTGCGGCTTCTTTGCGAACGAGTGGCGCCACCCGCTCGATGAAGCGCTCAAGGTTGGCGTAGTCAGCGGGGGCGCGGACGCCGAGGATGAAATCACCGACGCCGAGGTCGATGTAGGGCATGATCTGCTCCGCCACCTGCTCCGGCGTACCGGCAACCGCAGCCTGGCCACGGCTGCGCATCTGTTCGAGGTAGGTGGCCATGTCCCGTTCGTTCTCACCGACCATCACCTGCATCACCAGCGATTTGCGGATATCGGCCGGGTTACGGCCAACGGCGCGGCAGTGCTCAGCCAGCACATCGAGCTTCCTTTGATATGCCTCCGCCGGCATGAAGAAGGTGTTCCAGCCGTCGGCCGACTCGGCCACGACGCGCAGGGTCAGCTTCTCGCCCATGCCGCCGATCCAGAGCGGCAGCGTCTGTTGGACCGGCTTCGGCTCACAGAGCGCATTTTTGAGCTGGTAGTAGCGCCCGTCGAAGCTTGCGCGGTGCTCGGACCAGAGCAGTTTCTGGATCTTCGCCGTTTCGCCGAGCATGCGAATGCGCCTGCCGATCGGCGGGAAGGGAACGTTGTACTCCTCGTGCTCCATCTCCCACCAGCCCGCGCCGATGCCCCACTCCAGCCGGCCGGACGAGATGTGGTCGATCGTGGCGGCGATATTGGCAAGAATTGCGGGGTTGCGATAGGTGTTGCCGAGCACCAGCACACCGCAGCGAATGCGGCTGGTCTGCGCCGCCATTGCGGCGAGCAAGGTCGGGCCTTCGAAGCACGGTCCTTCCGGGTCGGTGAAGATCGGCAAGAAGTGGTCGAACACAGAGGCCCAGTCGTAGCCCATCGACTCGACCGTCTTCCAGAGATGCACGTAGTCTGCATAGCTGATGTTTTGCGGGCCGGCATGCACGCCGAACCGAATCTGGCCGTCAAAGATCTGGGCCACGAACGTTCCTCCTCTGCGCCGCGCCTGTGTGTCGGTGCGATGCCTGTAGGGCGGTGCAATGATACACTCCTGCCACATAGCTGATTGACCAACCCGCAGGAGTAATACCCCGTGAACCAGCCAGATAGTCTCCCCAGGTCTTCACCCGATACCGGCGCTGCCGCTACGCCAGGCGGCGCCGGACACCGTCTCTCCCGTCGCAACCTGCTGACCGCCAGCGCCGGTGTTGCGGCTGGCGCCGGGTTGCTGTTTTCCCGCTCCGGCCTGCGGCTGACCGGCGTCCACGGCGCTCAGGACGCCGTCGATACCCTGGTTGAGCCAGCGGTGCGCAGCAGTGCGAACGGTCTGCTTGACACCGCCCTGCACTGCGCCACTTCAGCAGTGACCGTCGGCGGCAAGCCGGCCAGCCTGACGGTTTACGAAGGTACGTATCCCGGTCCTACCTTGCGAATCAAGCCGGGCGACCTGCTGCGTATTAACGTGGTCAACAACCTCACTGAAGATACGAACCTCCACACCCACGGCTTCCACGTCTCGCCGGAGGGGCACTCGGACGACATCCTGCTGCACATCGCGGCAGGCGACAATTTCCAGTTCGAGTATGAAATGCCGTCCGATCATCCGGCCGGGTTGTACTGGTATCACCCGCACAATGACGGCAACTCGGACGAGCAGGTGCTCGGTGGCATGGTTGGCGCGATCGTCATTGAGGGCGACCTCGACCTGCTGCCCGGCATCAAGGGCGTGCCCGAGCGGCTGCTTATCCTCACGGCAACGCAGCTCGACGCCGCCGGCACCCTGGCGGACCCGAACGACCGCAACCAGAACAAGTTCCTGCGGCTGGTCAACGGTCAAATCAACCCGACGATGACGATCCGGCCGGGCGAGACCCAGCGCTGGCGGATCGGTAACTTCAGCGCTGACACGTTCTTCCGTGTCAGCCTCGACGGGCACAAGCTGAATATCATCGCCACCGACGGCAATACGCTCGACCAGGTGGTTCCGGTGGACGAGGTAGTGATCGCGCCCGCCGAGCGGATCGAGGTGCTGGTGCAGGGCGGTGCTGCGGGCACCTACAAGCTCGTCTCGGGCGTCTTCGACCAGAACCTGATTCCCGGCAATGGGGTCACGCCAGTGACGACCCTGGCGACGCTGGTTTCGCAGGGTGAACCGATGGCGCGGCAGCCGTTGCCGGCGACGCTGCTCCCGTTTGTCGATCTCAGCACGGTGCCGATCGATCGCCGGCGCGTGGTCACGTTCCAGGTGCGGCCGAACCGCACCTTTCAGGTGGACAACAAAGTATTCGACATGAACCGGCTAGACCAGCTTATGGACCTCGGCTCGACCGAGGAGTGGGTGGTCAAGAACGCCAGCGCGGTCTGGCACCCGTTTCACATCCACGTCAACCCGTTCCAGGTGATGTCGATCAACGGCCAGGCGGTGAAAGCACACGGCTACCGCGATACGATCTCCGTGCCGCCGCAGGGCGAGGTCGTGCTACGCAGCCGCTTCCCCGACTACACCGGCGATTTCGTCTTCCACTGCCACATCCTCTCGCACGAGGACAAGGGGATGATGCAGCTGATCGCCGTGACCGCCAACGGCCTGCCGCCGCCGCGCGACGTACCGGGCGAGCCGTAAGCGATGGCGTCTGCTACACCGCCGCGGGTGTAAGCCAGGCGGGACGCTGCTGCTCAAAGGCGGTAATCTTCGCCTCACGCATCAGCGTTGTGCCGATCTCGTCCAGGCCGCTCAGCAGCCGCTCGCGCACGAACGGGTTGATCTCGAACGTCGCCTGAAAATCCGCTCCGTCATCGATCGTGCAGGTCTCGAGATCTACGGTCAGGCTGTAGCCTTCGGCTTTGGCGTTCTGCAGCAGCGTGTTGACCTGCTCTTCGGGCAAAAGCACGGTCAGGATCCCGTTCTGGGCGCAGTTGTTGCGGAAGATATCGGCGAACGAAGGGGCGATCAGCACGCGAAAGCCGTACTCAAGCAGCGCCCACGGTGCGTGCTCGCGCGAGGAGCCGCAGCCGAAGTTGCGCCCCGCCACAAGGATGCTCGCACCCTGGTACTGCGCCTGGTTGAGCTCAAAATCCGGGTCGAGCGTGCCATCGGGACGATAGCGCCAGTCGTTGAAGCAGAATACACCGAAGCCGGTGCGTTCGATCCGCTTGAGGAACTGCTTGGGAATGATCTGGTCCGTATCGATGTTGGGCCGATCGAGCGGCGCCACCAGGCCGGTCAGGCGCACGAATGGCTGCATGGTCGTGAACTCCTCATGCTGCGCTTCCGGCATCACACCGGGCACGCGGCGCTGTCTATTGATGAACGTCAAAACCACCGCTACCAGTCGCGGATATCAACGAAGCGGCCGGCGATCGCCGCAGCTGCCGCCATCTGCGGGCTGACCAGGTGGGTGCGGCCGCCTTTGCCCTGTCTGCCCTCGAAGTTGCGGTTGGAGGTGGAGGCGCAGCGCTCACCGGGCTCCAGAATGTCGGGGTTC
>JBBRGK010000368.1:0-4137 GCA_038240805.1 Dehalococcoidia bacterium
GGTTTGCGGCCGAGCCGGATTTTTACCTGGTGCCGGTTTCGCCGCCCAACGAGCACGGCTATTGCAGCTTCGGACCGGGGGTATGGTTCTCCGGTACGCTCTGTCGGTCGGCGAAGTTTGTGATCGCGGAGGTGCATGAGAACTTCATCCGCACCGGAGGCGAGAACTTTGTTCATATTGACCAAATCGGTCTGCTTGTCGAGGCGAAGCAGGCGACGGGCACATTGCCGGCGGCGCCTCCGAATCCCGAAGAGACCGCCGTCGTTGAGGTGATTGGCACCCTCGTCGCGGCGGAACTGATTCATAACCGGGATACGATTCAACTAGGGGTCGGCACTGTGTCGGCGTCGATGGCGCTGTTCCTGGGAGACAAGGAAGACCTCGGCGTTCAGACAGAACTGATCACGGGCGGGATCGTCGATCTCGTTCGTCGCGGCGTGGTGACCGGCAAGTACAAGAACGTGCACCGCTTCAAGGTAGTTGGCAGCGCACTCGTCGCCTTGCCACAGGAAGAGATCGACGCAATCAACGAAAACCCGGTCTACGAGCTGTATGACTTTGGCTATACCGATGATCTGCGTCAGTTGATTCAGATCGAGAACTTCGTCACGATCAACAACGCGCTCGTGGTCGATCTCACCGGGCAGGTCTCGGCGGAATCGCTCGGGCACCGGATGTACACCGGCGTCGGCGGCCAGACGGCGTTCATGATCGCCGGCGCGTACTCTCCCGGCGGCAAGTCGGTCAGCGTGCTGCCATCGAGCTCTGTTCCAGGGGGAAGCACTCAGCGCGTCTCAAGAATTGTACCGGTATTCGATCCGGGGGGCGTGGTGACCGTGCCACGGACATACGTGGATTACGTCGTGACCGAGCAGGGAATCGCCACTCTGCGCGGGAAGACCATCAAGGAACGGGCGCGCGAGTTGATCAGCGTCGCTCACCCAGAGTTCCGCGCCGAGCTGACAAAGCAGGCGCAGCAGATGTACGGGATCTGATGGCTGCCCGGTTGTAGAACAACGCTGAACACGCCCTAAGCGTCCTCGCGTGACTCTCCATACCCGTCGGGGTGCGCCCGGTGCCACTTCCAGGCGCTGGCGACGATGGCGTCCAGATCCTCGTAGCGCGGCTTCCAACCAAGCTCTGAGCGAGCAAGCTCGGAAGATGCCACCAGCGACGGCGGATCACCGGCGCGGCGGGGCTGCACGTCCACCAGCACCGGCAGATCGGTCACACGCCTCACCGCCTCGATCACTTCGAGGTTCGAGTGACCGTGACCGCTGCCCAGGTTGAAGCAGCCCGAGCGTCCGGCAGCGTAATCGAGCGCGAGGACGTGGGCCTGGGCCAGGTCCGCGATATGGACGTAATCACGCACACAGGTGCCATCCGGCGTTGGGTAGTCGTCGCCAAATAGCGGCACTGCCGGACGCTTACCCTGGGCTACTTCAAGCACGATCGGGATGAGATGCGTCTCAGGATCGTGATTCTCGCCCAGGCTTTCCGTCGCACCACAGGCGTTGAAGTAGCGAAGTGCCACGTACTTGATCCCGCAGCACTCGTCGTACCAGCGCAACATCTGCTCGACGATAAGTTTCGTCTCGCCATACACGTTGACTGGCCGCAGTGGATGCCGTTCATCGAGCGGCAGGTACTCGGGCTCACCGAACACGGCCGCCGTGGACGAGAACACAAACCGTCTGACGTTGTGCTTCACCATCGCGTTCAGCAGGAAGATCGTGCGGGCAACGTTGTTCTCGAAGTAGCAGCCAGGCTCGGCCATCGATTCGCCGACGGAGATGAAGGCCGCGAAGTGAATCACTGCATCAATGTTGCTGGCGAACGCGGACTCAAGCGCAGCGGCGTTCGCGGTATTTCCCTGCACAAACCGGGCGCGGCTGTCCAGTGCCGACAGGTGGCCGTAACTGAGGTCATCAAGCACCGTGACACGGTGCCCGGCGTCCAGCAGCTCGGCGACCGTGACGCTGCCGATGTAGCCGGCGCCGCCTACCACAAGAACATGCATGCCTACGCTTCCACCTTTTCGATGACCAGGCAGGCATTCTGGCCGCCGAAGCCAAAGCTGTTCTTCAGCACCACGCGCACATTAGCGGTGCGAGCAGTGTTGGGCACATAGTCCAGGTCGCATTCAGGGTCGGGCGTGTCGTAATTCACGGTTGGGTGAATGATTCCCGTTTCGATCGCTTTCACACAGGCGACAAGCTCCAACGCGCCGGAGGCGCCGAAGGCGTGGCCGATCATCGACTTGGTAGAGCTGATCGGCACCCCAGTGGCGCGTTCGCCGAACACACGCTTGATCGCCCTGGTTTCGGCCGGGTCGTTCAGCGGCGTCGATGTACCGTGGGCATTGATGTAATCCACCTCGTCCACGCTGCGCCCGGCATGATCGAGCGCTCCCTGCATCGTGCGTGCTGCGCCTTCGCCATCCGCGCAGGGTGCGACGATGTGGTAGGCATCAGAGAACGCGGCGTAGCCGGTAATTTCGGCGAGGATACGAGCGCCGCGGGAACGCGCATGCTCAAGCGTTTCAATCACGAAGATCGCCGACCCTTCGGCGGGAATGAAGCCGTCCCTGTCGGCGTCGAATGGACGGCTCGTTTTGGCCGGGTCGTCCTTGCGGCTGGTCATGGCGCGCATCACCGAGAATGCGGCCAGGCCGAGCTCCCCGATGCCTGCTTCGGTGCCACCCGTGAGCAGTACATCGGCCTGACCGCGGCGGACCACCTCTGCCGCTTCGCCGATCGCTTGCGTTGAGGCGGCGCAGGCCGTGATCATCGTGCCGGTATAGCCTTTTAGTCCGTACTGCAGGCTCACCTGCGCGGCGGCCATATTGGGCAGGCTCTTGGGCATGAACAGCGGGTCCATGCGCATACCGCCCTTTGTCACGATCGTGCGCACCGCTTCGTCAATGTTCGGATAGCCGCCGTTACCATTGCCCAGATAAACGCCGATCCGAGAACGGTCCATTGTCTCGAGGTCAAGGCCGGCGTCGCTGATCGCCTGTCCGGCTGCCGCGACGGCGAACTGACTGAAGCGGGCCATCCGGCGCGCTTCCTTGCGGTCGATGAAGCGCTCGGGCTGCCAGTCCTTGACCTCACCAGCGACCTTGCAGGGATAGTTGGTCGTGTCTGCGAGCGTCATCCAGTCAATGCCGGAGCGGCCTTCGCTGAGCCCCTGCCAGTACGTGTCTACGTCCTGACCCAGCGAGGTGATCGCACCGATACCCGTGATCACGATGCGCTGGCTTGCGTCGTCGTCGCGGCGGTGCGAGGTGGTTGCTGCCATGAGAGGTACGTCCTTCAAAGGGGGCCGGGCACTCAACCCAGTGTAGTCGGCGCCCGCTCTGCTGCTCAAATCGCCGCCCGGCTTTGAAGCCCGGTGCGTGAGACAATACGAGGACAGTACAATGCGGCCGAGAAGCTGGCAGCGGAGGCGCGGCGTGCCAGAAGATCGAGCTGATAGGAGCGCGGAATGACGACGGTAATTCGCGGTGCGACGCTCATTGACGGTACCGGAGCGGACCCGGTGACGAGAGCAATGCTGGTAGTGGAAGAGAACCGGATCATTTCGGTGGGACGCGATATCGAAGTCCCCCGCAGCGCGACGGTGATCGATGCCGCCGGCATGACCGTCATGCCAGGCATGATCGACTGCCACGTTCACCTCACATCTTCGGCTCAGAGCCTGCAGCAGCGGCTGTTGACGCCCTACAGTCTCGGCATCGCCCAGGCGTTCGCCAATGCGAAGCTCACCCTCGATTCAGGATTCACAACCGTGCGCGACGCCGGTGGGACGCCGCGTGGTGTGAAGATGGCGATCGATGAGGGTCTGTTCCCCGGCCCTCGACTTCGCATCGCAGTCGGAGCGCTGTCGCAAACCGGCGGACACGGCGACGCGGTGATGCCCAACGGCGCCAACGTCAGAATCGGCGACCCGGAGCACCCCGAAACAGTTGTGGACGGTATCTCGGCGGTTCGCAGGGCGACACGAGAACTCTTGCGCGCTGGAGCCGACCAGATCAAGGTCCACACCTCGGGCGGGGTGATGTATGTCAACTACGAGCCCGTAGCGACCGGGTTCTCGCCTGAGGAAATCGAGGTGATCGTGTACGAGGCGAGAGCC
>JBBRGK010000369.1:0-4130 GCA_038240805.1 Dehalococcoidia bacterium
CAGGCGCTCGTCCCGCCGCTGATCGCCGCGGTCGCAGCGGCCTGGATCGCGTCGTGGCAGGGCATCCCCTACCTCGTCGTGCTCGTGGCCCTCTGCACCTTCGCGGCCGAGTTCCTGATGCGCCGGACCCGTTTCGGCGCCCAACTCTACGCCATCGGCGGCAATCCCGAGGCCGCCCGGCTTTCCGGCATCAATCTGACGCGAGCGATCTTCTGGAATTTCGTCATCGCCGGCCTCGGCTACGGCATCACCGGCGTCGCGCTCACCGCGCGCGTCAGCGGGGCCATCGGCGGCAGCGCCGGGCTATTCCTCGAACTCGACGCAATAGCGGCTGCAATAATCGGCGGTACGTCGCTTTCAGGCGGTCGCGGACGCATCCTCGGCGCTCTGGTTGGCGCGCTGCTCATGGGCAGTCTCAACAACGGCATGAGCCTAATGAACGTGCCGACCTTCTATCAGGACACGGCGCGTGGCATCGTGCTCCTCCTTGCCGTCGCCATCGATCAATTGAGCCGTCGGCGGTCGCTCAGCCGCTAGCGCTCCTACCGACAGGAAGTGCCATGTACGTTCCCGAAAGCTCGCGCTACGACCACATGCTCTATCGGCGAGCCGGACGGAGCGGCCTTCAGTTGCCGGCGCTGTCCCTCGGCCTCTGGCACAATTTCGGCGAGGACCGCCCGCTAGAGAATGCACGCGCCATGTGCCGCCGGGCGTTCGACGCCGGAATTATTCATTTCGACCTGGCCAACAATTACGGTCCGCCGCCCGGCGCCGCGGAACGGACCTTCGGCGAAATACTCGCCAGCGACTTCGCTGCTCATCGCGACGAGTTGATCATTTCATCCAAGGCCGGTTACCGCATGTGGTCCGGTCCTTACGGTGAATGGGGTAGCCGCAAGTACCTTCTCGCCAGTCTCGATCAGAGCCTCAAGAGGCTCGGCGTCGACTATGTCGACATCTTTTATTCGCACCGCTTCGATCCAAACACGCCGCTGGAAGAGACCATGTCCGCCCTCGACGCTGCCGTGCGGCAGGGAAAGGCGCTCTACGTCGGAGTGTCATCCTACAGTTCAGCCAGGACTTCAGAGGCGGCTGAAATCTTGCGGAAGCTCGGCACCCCCGCTGTCATCCACCAGCCCAGTTATTCCATGTTGAATCGATGGATCGAGAACGACCATCTTCTCGACCGGCTTGAGCAGGAGAAGATGGGCTGCATCGTATTCACGCCGCTGGCCCAGGGGCTGCTTACCGACAAATACCTGACCGGCGTTCCGACCGACAGCCGCGCCGCTGCCAACAAATCGCTTCCGGGAAATTTCCTGAACAAGGCAACGCTTGACCGGCTTCAGGCGCTGAACGGGATCGCAAGACGCCGAGGACAATCATTGGCCCAGATGGCAATCGCCTGGGTCCTTCGCGACCCCCGTGTCACGTCGGCCCTAATAGGGGCCAGCCGAGTGGAGCAGATCGACGATTGCGTGGCGGCGACCAAGGAATTGAATTTCAGCCAAGAGGAATTGGCTGAGATCGATCTTCATGCGGTAGATAGCGACGTTAACCTTTGGGCCGCCTCGAGCGCGTTCTAGGCCGCAATGCTCTCGAGCTCTCGTTTGGTTGCTAGCCAAGTCTGCGTGGTCGCTCGACAGGCGCCAGCGGCGCGATCGCTTCTCGGGCCACGAAGGCACGGGTCCCAGACTAGCGCGGGCGATGGCCAATATTTCCGACGTGATTGGCATGGCCGCGTGTTTTCCTGAGCCACTCCAGAGCGAACGACGCATAGGCTACAGCCCTACGCAATCGGTTGATCGCCGGGACGTGTCGCCGCAACTTCCGACGTAGCGTTTTCAATAAGTCAGACTGTGCGTAAATCGGGTGCAAATATCTGGGCCGTGAGGCTCACCGCGATTTGGTGTCCCGTCCACCTCTTCTGGCTGAGCTTCGACACCTCCGAGGCAGCCATCCCGCTTGCGCTCGCCTCAGTCGAGCGTCTGCAACTCGCTGTCGAGTTCGGCCGTATTAGCAAGTCTGCCGCGATCGATGAGATCGTTGCGCGCTTCAGTTCGGCACCACATAGGTCGAAACTACGGGGTCGAACAGGCCGACGCACTGAGCTTTGGCTCCGCTTTTACCGCAGTCCACTTCATCGCGGGGCGCGACCGAATACCAGCTTCCACCCACCGAACCCAACTCAACCGACGTTGGGGCCAGTCCTCGGTGAAGGGTCCTACTCGGCTGCGATCGAGTTTGGCTTGCCTTCCGAGCCGACAAAGATCACCAGATTCTTCACGGGGGCAGAACCTGAATTGAACAGTTGGTTCAGCGTATCGATCGGCTCAATCCAGGCGTCTCCTGATCCACCCCCATTGAAGTGGTCCGACTTGAAGTATGTCTTTTTGGCATCAAGGAGGACCGCAATGGCGAGGAAGTCTTACAAGCCGGAAGAGATTGTCGCGAAGCTGCGGCAGGTTGATGTGCTGGTCTCGCAAGGCCAGAACGTCGCCGATGCGATACGCCAGATCGGGGTGAGCGAGGTCAATTACTATCGCTGGCGTCAGGAGTTTGGCGGGCTAAAGAGCGAGCAGGTGAAGCGGCTGAAGGAGCTCGAGCTTGAGAACGGCCGGCTTCGCAAGGCGATTTCTGATCTGACCCTCGACAAGCAGATACTGCAGGAGGCTGCCCGGGGAAACTTCTAAGCCCCGCGCGTCGCCGCGCCTGCATTGAGCAAGTGCGGGCTCAGCTGCATGTTTCCGAGCGCCGCGCCTGTACGGCGCTCGGGCAGCACCGCTCGACGCGGCGCAAGGTCCCGCGGGGCCGGGATGACGAGACACGGCTCACGGCCGACACCATTGCGCTTGCCCGGCAGTACGGCCGCTACGGCTATCGCAAGATCGCCGGGTTGCTGGAGCAGGCGGGCTGGCTGGTCAACGACAAGCGCATCGAGCGGATCTGGCGACGCGAGGGGCTGAAGGTGCCCCACAAACAGCCCAAACACGGCCGGCTCTGGCTGGCCGACGGGTCGTGCATCCGCCTTCGACCGGAGTACCGCAATCACGTCTGGACCTACGACTTTGTCGAGGACCGCACCCACGATCGACGGAGATACCGGATGCTCAACGTCATCGACGAGTTCACCCATGAATGCCTGGCCATCCGAGTTGCCTGCAAGCTCAAGGCCATCGATGTGATCGACGTGCTCTGCGATCTCTTCATCCTGCGCGGCATCCCCGGCCACATCCGCTCCGATAACGGGCCGGAGTTCGTGGCCAGGGGCGTGCAGGAGTGGATAACCGCGGTCGGCGCAAAGACGGCCTACATCGAGCCGGGGAGCCCGTGGGAGAACGGCTATGTGGAAAGCTTCAACGCCCGTCTGCGTGATGAACTGCTCAACGGCGAGATCTTTTACACGCTGCGCGAGGCCCAGATCGTTATCGAGAGCTGGCGCCGTCACTACAACACGATCCGGCCGCATGCCTCGCTCGGCTACAAGCCACCAGCACCAGAGGTGTTCGTGCCGGCCTTCGCTGCATGGCCGGCTCGACCGGCCATACTGGCTCAAAGCCCGCCACTAGACTAACATCACGCCCGGACCACCCAGTGGGGGCCGATCATCAAGGCGCCCGCGGCGGGGCTGGAAGGGCCGGCGCGCCTTCTGCCGCCGCGCCGGATTGGAGCTCGTCCCGCCACTTGCGCAGCGCAGCTGCCGCGCTCTCAATCGCCTGCTGAGTCTCCCCGATCTCCGTATCTGGGAGCTCCCTGACAGCGAAGTTCCCGCCACCAGCTTCAGCGATGGTTGCGATGCGTATCGGCCCGGCCACCCCACCGGGGTTCGTGTCGATGACGTGCTGGATCGTCCAAGTCGCCAGGAAAACCGCGTCGCGCACCGTCGGCCGCCCGGCTCCGCAGAAAACGTCTACAAGGAACCTGAGGAACGGGTCCGCCGACAGCTTTCCGGAGCCCAGAGCGACGTAGAAGTGGTGCTCGTCGAGCAACCGGGGCTGAATGCCTCCCTCGAAAGCGCAGCACTGGTGCGCACCTCCGTGAGTATAGGCCAGCACCGTGTTGACCCCGACCGCGCCGGGATTGATCCCGGTTGCCTGAAACTGGGCTAAGACTGCCTGGGTCACGCTGAG
>JBBRGK010000370.1:0-4109 GCA_038240805.1 Dehalococcoidia bacterium
CAGTGCGCAAGGCGATCGTGCAGGGCGTGGCAGCGCCGATCATGGTTGGCTCGGCTGCTCGCAACATCGGCGTCACCTGTCTGCTCGATGAGATCGTCACCAACTTTCCTTCGCCGCTCGAGGCTCTGCTGCCGGCGGCAACGAAGGCTGGCGGAGCCGAGCAGACGCTCAAGGCCGATGCGAAGGGACCGCTTGCCGCGCTGGTATTCAAAACGACCGCCGATCCATTTGTCGGCAGGCTCACCTACTTCCGGGTCTATTCGGGCGCGGTTCACAGCAACACCGAGATCTGGAACGCCACGCACAGCAAAGCGGAACGCGTCGGGCAACTATTTCAGGTACGCGGCAAAGCGCAAGAGCCAGTGTCTCAGGTGGCAGCCGGAGATATCGGCGCCGTCGCCAAGCTCGTGGAAACTGGAACCAACGACTCGCTCTGCACCAAAGACCACCCGATCGTGATCTCGCCGATCGCGCTTCCCGCGCCCGTATACCGCGCCGCAGTTTCGCCGAAAACCCGAAGCGATGCGGACAAAGTGGGTCACGCTCTGCAGCGGCTGGCGGAAGAAGACCCGACGCTCCACATTGAGCGCGACCCTGAGACGCATGAAATGATTCTCTCCGGCCTGGGCGAGTCACACATCGATGTGGCGGCCGAAAAGATGCACCGCAAGTTCAACGTTGCAGTAGATGTGAAGCTGCCGCGGGTGCCTTACCGCGAGACGGTGACCCAGAAGACGCATGCTCATTACCGCCACAAAAAGCAGACGGGCGGCGCCGGTCAGTTCGGCGAGATCGACATTGAGATCGAGCCGTTGCCGCGTGGCTCTGGCTTCGAGTTCACCGAGCGTATCGTCGGCGGCACGGTGCCGCGTGAGTACTGGCCAGCGGTTGAAAAGGGCGTTCGGGAGCAGATGAACCAGGGGGTAATCGCTGGCTATCCCGTCGTGGACGTGCGTGTGACGCTGGTTGACGGCAAGACGCACCCGGTAGACTCCAAGGCGGTCGCCTTCGAAATAGCCGGCTCACAGGCGATAAAGGAAGGCGTGCCACTGGCGAAGCCGATCCTGATCGAGCCGATCATGGAACTGGACGTCACGGTTCCCGACACCTACACCGGTGACGTGATCGGCGATCTAAACACGAAGCGGGCGCATATCCACGGCATGTCGCCGTCCGGAAAAGGCGCGACGACGATCGAAGCAGAAGCGCCGCTGTCAGAGCTGCAGCGGTACGCGACCGATGTCCGCTCGATAACGCAGGGCCGCGGCAACTTTACGATGAAGTTCGGCCACTACCAGGAGGTACCCCAACACGTCGCCCAGAAAGTCATCGAGGAGCACAAGAAGGAGCAGAGCGCACACCTTGCGCACGCCGGTCATTAGGCACTGCGCCGCACCTACCTGGGAAATGACGCCCGTGCCGGTTGCGGCACGGGCGTTTTCCTGTCCGCCTCCTATTCGCGCTCCCATAGGGTCTGATAGCCCTCGCCAGTAATCGCGTTCTTCACCTGCAGCTGCTCTTCCCGCAGGAGTTCGGCCAGCGCTTCCTCGCAGCGATTGCGGAGCGAATCGCCGCCGAGATCCGTGACCCGGCGCTCGATCATGTCCCAGACGCCCAGCCGTTGGAGTGACTCGATCCAGCGTGGCCAGGGAATTAACGTCATCGACTCTGGCTTTTCGAAGCGAGGTCGCAGCCGCCGAAGACTACGAATGCGTTCTTCAACCGAGTTCACCATCGGGGTCACGATCACGAGCGGGCCATCAACGTCGCTGGTCCGGGTGTCGATAAGCAGCGTCCGGCGCAGAAATGGGAAGAAGAACCCGACCACCTGCGTGTGATCCAGGTGGCGCCGCACTTCCGAGAGATCCAGCTGGTAATCCGAGTCCATTCGCCGCCTTCCCACGCTGCCGGACAGCGCTCGCCCCTTTGGGTCATTGCTTCCGGTTCGCCAATGTCGAGCAATCAACCAGCGCCCGTGTTTTCTCCACGTCATCGGCGATCGCGGACTTCAGCGCTTCAAGTCCTTCGAACTTCAGCTCTGGCCTGATGCGGTGGACAAACTCGAGCCGCAGCTCCCGTCCGTACACGTCAGCGGAAAAGTCCAGCAGAAACGCCTCGACCGTGGGCGCACCATCGTCTATCGTCGGCCGGGTGCCGATGTTGACCGCAGCGCCGTACATCCCTTCGTTGACGCCCGCACAGGCGGCATAGATGCCGAACCCCGGCAGCGCTCGGTCGGCGGCCAGGGCCAAGTTTGCAGTGGGGAATCCGAGTGTACGGCCAAGCTCGCGGCCATGAACGACCGGACCGCTGAGGGAAAATCGCCTGCCCAGCAGATAATTGACCTTCTCGATGTCTCCCGCTGCCAGCGCCAGCCGGATATCAGATGAGCCGATCTTGTGGCCGTCTTCGCTTTCGGCAGGCGCCATCTCAACCTCGACGCCGAGCTTTGCTCCAATCTCTCGGAGACGCTCAATGGAGCCCTCGCGCCCCCGTCCCAACGCGAAGTCCGGACCCACCAGCAGGAAGCGAAGCTGCAACTCTTCGACCATCGCCTCGACGAATTCCTCGGCGCTCACCTGAGAGACTTCGGAAGAGAAGGTCACCGGCACAACCGCGGCAACACCCAGTTCGAGCAGCAACTCCATGCGCTCGTCGAGGCCGGTAATGTACGTCACCTGTGTGCCAGGGCGAACCACGGTGAGCGGATGCGGATGCAGAGTGATTACACCACTTGCCAGGTTCCGAGCGCCGGCGCGGTCTTGAAGCAGGCGAATGAGGAACTGATGGCCGCGATGGACGCCATCGAAGGTACCGATCGTGAAGGCGCTGGGGCGGCCCGGAGAGGCGCGGTGAAGTTCCTCGCGGAGGAGCCTGGTCGTCATGCGCTCCCCTTTCGCCCGCTCTCACAGTGAAAGTGCAGGGAGGGCGTTTACCCTCCCTGCACTGCCATGAGCTGTCTGGGATCTGCCGGAGATCCGTATGTAGCAGGTGTATTGCGAGTACCGAGCCTATATCGGGATCGTAGCATGGGGCGATCGACCGAGCAACAACGAGACGGCTGCAACGGGCCAAGCAGTCATGTTTCGGTTGCACGCCTCAGGCGTCGGTGCTATCATAAGGGCAAGTGGCGGCTGGTTTTGTTGAAGTGAGGAAGTGGGTGCAGCCCACTTTTTTATTGACCCTGAAACCCAGGGTGTGCCTGCAGCGGAGGATCATCCCGGGATGAAAAATGACTTTCTCCTTGCTATCGCGCAGTTGGCGGGAGAGAAGAACCTTTCGAAAGAAGTCGTCTTCGAGGCGGTAGAGGCTGCACTTGCCTCTGCCTACCGTCGCGACCAGTCGCAGCCGGGACCGGTAGTGGTCAAAATTGACCCGAACACGGGCGCGGCGCATTTCTATGCCCAGAAGACCGTTGTGGCCGAGGTCGAGGACGCTCGGCTTGAATTGACGGTCAAAGAGGCGCGGGCGTACAGCCCGTCGGCAGCTGTCGGCGAAATCGTGGACATCGAAATTGCGGCGCAGCCCAACGGTCGCATCGCTGCACAGACCGCCAAACAGGTGGTCTTGCAGAAGCTACGCGAGGCCGAGCGCGAGGTCGTCTTCGAAGAGTACGCCGGTCGCGAGGGTGACATTCTCTCTGGCATTGTCCAGCGCATTGAAGGCATCGGCAACCACAAGAACGTTTTCATCGACCTGGGCAAAACGGAGGCGATGCTGCCTCCCAGCGAGCAGGTCCGAACCGAGCACTATCAGCAAGGCCAGCGCCTGAAGGTGTACGTGATCGAAGTACACAAGGCGACCAAAGGCCCGCAGGTGATCGTCTCGCGTTCTCACAAAAACCTGATCAAGCGGCTGTTCGAACTTGAAGTGCCGGAGATCTTCCGCGGCGCGGTCGAGATCAAGTCGATCGCCCGTGAGGCCGGCTATCGCAGCAAGGTTGCAGTCACGGCGAAGCAGGAAAACGTCGACCCAGTCGGTGCCTGCGTTGGTCTGCGCGGTATTCGCATCCAGAACGTCGTCAACGAGCTGAACGGCGAACGCATAGATGTGGTTCAGTGGGATCCCGAGAACTCCCGTTTCGTCGCAAATGCGCTGAGCCCTGCCCA
>JBBRGK010000371.1:0-4105 GCA_038240805.1 Dehalococcoidia bacterium
GTGGGCGATGCGGCGATCGACCTTGTGCTTGACGCTTTTGCCACGGCCGACCAGCGACATACCATTGCAGCGCTGCGCTGGACGTTGATTCACATGACACTGGCACGCCCGGAGCAGTTCGAGATCGCCCGGCGTTTGCGCCTTTGCATCGCAGCACAGCAGCCGCTTATCTATGCGCTCGGCGCTGGCTGGGTGCGCTACTGGGGTCGCGAACGGGCGGCAGCAGCGTCGCCGCTGTCGGCGTACGCAGCGTCGGGACTGCTGATCGGCGGCGGCTCCGACTCGCCCGTGACACCCTTCCAGCCTCTGCTCGGCATCTGGAGCAGCGTCACGAGGGCAACACAGCTTGCAGGGGTACTCGGACCAGAGTGGGCGATCTCTCCAGCCGAAGCGCTCGCCTGGTACACTCGCGGCAGCGCGTACCTCAGTTTTGACGAGAGCCGCCGTGGCGCACTCGAACCGGGTAAGCTCGCGGACCTGGTTATCCTGGGCGCCGACCCGTTACGTGTCCTGCCCGACGAGATCAAAGATATCCCGGTCGAAGAGACCATCCTCAGCGGCCGAACCGTGTACTGCGGGGCGACGTAGTTGCTGGTAGGCTTTCTCGGTGAACGGCGGTAATGCTACCGCTTTGGAGAGTATCATGGCGCAGGTATCACGATGGACGGGTAGCATTATAGTCGCGTGTCTGGTGGTCGCGACCTTCTGTTCGCCGGCAGCCGCAACACCAATTGCAATGGGGGCGCAATCTCGGCAGTCAGCGCCGCTCCTGACCGTCGATCAACTGCCCACCGGCTGGGTTGCCCTGGGCTCCGCGATTAACGTCGGCGGGGTGGCGTCAGGGATCGCTGATGCCACCGGCTGTGCGTTTCCGCTTGCCCTCACAAACATTGGCTCCGCGAGCGTGAGCAATACACGTTTCGCACTCCCGCACGGCCAACTTGAGGAAACCGTCAACGAAACGGTTGAGACCTTCAACGATGCTGAAAGCACATCCCTAATGGCATCGCTGCGGTTAGAATTTTCTGTATGCGTCGGTTCTGAACGAGCGGACGATGGCAACATCGGCCCGTCAGGCGCTTTGATCGCCTCTTCACTCACAGCTTCTCCGTCTGCTGATCTCGGAGATGATGAGCTGGCCTACCAGATCGTGCGAACCGGCGACTTCACCAATATGGTGGAGGACCTGGTCGTAGTCCGTATCGGCAGCAATGTCATGCTCATAGCCCATGCCAACTACAGCTTTGAGACCCCGGAGCTTGATTCGGCACTGACCTGCCAAATCGCCGAGGTCGCTGCCAGGGTCCTCGTGTCAAGCGCAAAGGCGCAATAGCTACGCGTTCGACCCCTCCTGGAGGCCCGGCAGGTTGAAACCGTCCTATTTCCCATACCGCGCAGACGCCTGGTGGAGGGCATCGAGCAGCGGCTGACCAGCGGCTTGGCGATCCGGCTGTTGCTTCAGCCACGCGTCCAGCGCTGTTGCCTCGCCGTCGAATAGCTGCTTCGCGTACGCAGCGGCGCTGTCTCGCCCGGTGCTCGTCAACGGAGTACCAAAACTATCTACCAGGTAGCCGTCGGCGGCGGTGACGCCACGGGTAAGCTCCTGCTGCGCCGCGGAAGCCGAACCGAGCGCGAGCTGGTTCACGGCGTGGTTAAGCCGCAGCAGCACGTTGTTCTCGTCAACAGCAAGTCCGAGTGCTATCCAGTGTTCTGAGGTTGCGTAATCGCCTGCCCAGAACGCAGCCGCACCGAGGCTGCTCACAGCGCTCACAAATTCGACGCCCTTAGCTGCTCGCGCATCGGCCGGGAGGGCTGCGAGGTGCTGGTCTATCGCGGACAGCAACGTTTGGATACCGGCGCGGGCAGCCGGCTGGTCGCGTCCCAGTTGCGACAGATCGGCGGCGATGGAAGAGAGGTCGTTCAGGTGCCGGCCCAGAGGTTCGTCGCCAAGCAGCTTTAGCGTTTGCGCCACGCTCTGCTGCGCCGCCGAGGTTTGAGCCTGCGCCAGCAGGTAGATCGTTTGATTGCTGGGGCCGAACGGATGCGCCGGCACGGCCTTTTCGAAGGCGGCGTTCGTCGTGAGCGCGGCAGCGACAGCGTTGCTGCGGTACTGATACCAACCCAGGCTCAGCAGACCGCTGGGGTCGCCGGGATAAAGCTTCGTGTACTGCTGCGCCAGAACCGCTGCCTGGGCATGATCGCCGGCCGCGTTGGCTGTACTTGCCTGCTGCGGCAGGTCACTGCCTGTACAGGTATGTTGTGAGCGGTAATCTTCTTCAGTTTTGGTCTGCTGCACATCCTGCTTGACCGCCTGCTGCCACCGGTCGGCGATAGTGCCGAACTGGGCCACGATGCTGGCAGCCGTCGTTTCATCGCTGAGGCTTTTCAGGATAGAACCGGCGATCTGCACGTTCGGGCCGATTGACTCTAGTACGCTCGCGTCGGCGCTCACCTCGCTCTGTGTGTGAGGGGGATTGGCGTCGACCAGTGTCAGCGCCGACCTCGCATGATCGAGCGCCTGGTTGACGGCATCCTGGGCGCCGCTCTTATCACCAGCAGCGTTTTTCGCGGTCGCTCTCTGCATCCAGAGGTCGCCCAGCGCGGCGTGCGCCTGCTCCTGCTCGCGCGGAGCAGCGTGGCGCAGCGGGTCGCTCAATATCGCTTCTTCCTGCGTTCGCGCCTGCTCCCACAGCTTGTCATAGAGCGTACCGACCGCTGGATCACGCGTCTGGGGCGAGCGAAACACCTGGTAGTAGCCGAGAATTTGCGTTTCGAGCTTACTCAACCGGGCACGATACAACAGCGGCTCGACCGATGTTGGTGTCACCTGTTCGGCCCAACGGGTGATCTCCGGCCGCGCCTCATCAAGCACCTTGAACGCTGCCTGGATGCGGGGCATGTCCCAGCGACTCACGTCCGTTACGACGGCTGCCGTCCGTTGAGCGCCGATATCATAGAAATGAAGCTCGGTCGGCAGATCACCATACAGTCCGTTGGCGCCCAGGCCGACCGCCAGATCCACGTACTCGCGCAGCGCACTGACGTTATACGGATCCGTTTGCAGGATTATCTGCTCGGTCCTGCGTGCGGCCTGAAGATAGCTTGAGTCCTGGAAATAGGCCTGTATCGCAATCAGGTTGAGCTGATGCAGCAGGTCTGGCACGCTCGTCGGATCAAGCCGCAGCACCGCATCCAGCTGCTGTTGTTGTTCGAGTGACAGCAGACCATCGCGACGTCCGGCCAGTTGCGACAGGAGCCGGCGTGCGTCAATGTCGTTCGGGTTCCTGGTGATCATCGCCTGGGCGGCGGCGTAGGCGCCGTCACATGACCCGGCCGTATAAAGTAGCCAGATACCGGAGCGTTGTGCCTGCCGATCACCGGTAAGCGCCATCAGCGCCTGCGCTTCCTTCTGGGCTGCGTCGCTCCAGTACTGCGCCTCATCGGGCTGCTGTCGGTACTGCGCCAGTTGCGCCAGTGCAAAGTAGGTTTCGCCGAAGGTGCCGTGCAGCGTCCGTTGCGTCGCCGGGTCCTTCACAGCCGCGTCGTCACGGTCGAGTGGCGGGCGCAGGGCGACGGCCTGCTTCAGCAGCGCGTCGGTGCAGTCCAGCAAACGCGCCGCAAAAGCGATTTCGGCACGGGCGTTGTATGCCTTCGCCAGCACCAGTCGGTCCTGTACTGCAAGCGTGCCCCGTTGCGCAGCCGCCGCGTAGGCTGCAATCGCGCCATCAAACGCGGTAGTCGCGGGGCCGGACTGGTCTAGCAGGTTATAGGAGTTGCCCAGGTAGAACTGGATCAGGCCGCTCCCAGGGTCAGATTGGACCGTTGCGGAGGCAGGAGAGGCATCGGCCCCGATCGTGCTGCACGCGGACGGAGCCAACGAGTTTCCGGCCGGAAGCGCCTGTGTGAGGTGTGCGATTGCGGGCAGGTAGCGGTCTTTCTGGTAGAGCAGGATTCCCGCTGCTGCCTCCATCAGATGGCCGACATCGCCTGCCTCAAGACGCGGCACCTCTACGCCCTCTTTGCGCTGGAGGGTGTCCTGTTGCGGCTTCTCGCCGGGTGTTGTCGGTCGCACCGGCACGGGCACCTGGATGCCGATGCTCGGATC
>JBBRGK010000372.1:0-4104 GCA_038240805.1 Dehalococcoidia bacterium
CTTGCCGAGCTTGACCGAATGGGCGAAAAAAGCGCGCGGAACGTGATCGCCGAAATAGATACCAGCAAAAGGCGCCCGTTCAGCAACGTTCTCTTTGGACTCGGGATCCGCCACGTTGGCGAGGAGACGGCCCGGCTACTCGCCGCTCATTTCGGCTCGCTAACAGCGCTCGCCAACGCCACGGAGGCAGTTTTGACATCTGTGCCGTCGATTGGCCCCCGCATCGCGGAGAGCATCGAAGCGTTTTTCTCGGACGACCGCAACCGGCCGTTCCTGGATAAGCTACGCGCTGCCGATGTGCGCCTCGTGGAAGAGCCTGCCGCGCGGGTTGACGGGCCGCTGACCGGTACAATCTGGGTGGTTACAGGCACCCTGGAAGGAATGAGCCGCACCGATGCAGAAGCGAAGCTCGTGGCATTGGGGGCTAAGACCGCGGCCTCGGTGACCAAAACAACGTCGTACCTCGTCGTCGGCGCCGAGCCAGGCTCGGCCAAGCTCGAGCGCGCACGAACTCTCGGCACTCTGGTTATCGACCAGACAGCACTCAACGACGCGCTGGAGAATCCGGCAGCCTATGCGCCGGAGCAGGGCCGACCGTAAGCGGCACCCGAAACTACGTACCACGAACAACGGCGCATAGGTTTCCTTGACGTTCGGCTGATACGGCTAATCTGCCTACTCTTGTGTTCACTTTGCCGGCCTCGAACGGTGGGATATACTCTCCAGGGGACCTATCGCCCCCTGGTCTGGCGCCTCCGCGACCGGTTCCTCACGACTCCTTATAGATCTTTAACGAAGGAGATTGCCGCCGGTGGTATTTAATCCCCTGTCGGCGTTCTTTGGTCTTTTCTCACACGATGTAGGCATCGATCTCGGAACTGCAAACACGCTGGTAATGGTCAAAGGCAAAGGCATTGTCATCGATGAGCCTTCAGTCGTCGCGATCGACAGGAACACCAAAAAGATTCTCGCGATCGGCGCTGAGGCGAAGCGGATGGTCGGACGAACGCCGGCGAATATCATCGCTGTGCGCCCGCTAAAGGACGGCGTGATCTCGGACTTCGAGGTCACCGAAAAGATGTTGCAGTACTTCATCCGCGCCGTCCACGAACGGTTCGGCTTCGGCTTTCCCCGCCCCCGTGTTGTGGTCGGCATCCCCAGCGGTGTGACGGAAGTGGAAAAGCGTGCGGTCCATGACGCGGCACTGAACGCAGGCGCCCGTGCGGCGTACCTGGTCGAGGAGCCAATGGCTGCCGCTATCGGCGCTGGCCTGCCGATCATGGAAGCCAACGGCACCATGATCGTCGATATCGGCGGCGGTACCACGGAAGTCGCGGTAATTGCACTCGGCGGCATCGTGGTGAGCACGTCGATACGTACCGCCGGCGACGAAATGGACCAGGATATTATCGCCTACGCCCGCCAGATCCATAACATGCTGATCGGCGAACGCACGGCAGAAGACATCAAGGTTGAGGCCGGGTCCGCTTATCCACAGGACCCGGAAACCTCGGTCCAGCTGCGCGGGCGCGATCTGGCAACCGGACTGCCGAAGTCAGTGGACGTCAGCAGCGTTGAGATCCGCGATGCGCTTTCCGGATCGATCAATGCAATAGTCGACGCGGTGCGCTCGACGATCGAGATCACACCGCCCGAACTTGTTTCGGACCTGATGGCGCACGGCATCGCGCTTGCGGGCGGAGGGGCATTACTGAAAGGACTGGACCGGCGCTTGTCGCAGGAGACCCGATTCCCGGTCTATATTGCCGAGGATCCGCTCACCTGCGTCGTCAGGGGCACGGGCGAAGTGCTCGAGGAAGCAGCGATGCTTGCCAAGGTACAATCTCGCCTGGCGCAACGGCGCCCGCCACGATGAAACCAGCTGCAGAATGGAATAATCGCGGCCTACGCTCCCGTCTACTCTCGTCGCGGGGCAGTTAATGTCGCTTTCCAGGCCACTGACATGGACCATATCGCTGGTAGTGCTCGCCGTCGTCACGCTCGGGCTGTCGCGACTTGGAGCGGTCGATCCGCTCCAGAGCGCCGCTGAGCGGGTATTCAGCCCGATTAGCAGCGGTACGCATGCGGTGTTCGCGCCGATCGCCGACTTTGTCAACAACGTCGGCAGCTACGGCGATCTGCGCACGGAGAACCGGGACCTTCGCACCGAGAACGAGCGGCTGAGCGGCCAGGTGAGCCAGCTTCGTGAGGACCAGGCCCAGGCAGCGCAGGTCAGCGATCTCAACCGCTCCGCTCAACTTTTCCCGAATGCAGACTTCCAAACCGCAAGCGTTATTGCCCGCGATCCCAGCAACATCCGTGACGCTGTGCTTATTGATAAAGGGCAGAACGACAACGTTCGCTCGGGCATGGTCGTGGTTGGGCGGGAGGGGTCGCTGATCGGCACGGTCTCGAAGTCGCTGGCGACCTCTGCCTGGGTGCAACTCATCACGGACCCTGACAGCGACGTGAATTCCGAGGTGCAGGAAACCCGGGCGATGGCGATCACCACCGGGGCACTCGGGCATAAGTTGCAACTGCAGTTTGTCGCCGAGGGCACCGATGTGAAAGCGGGCGATACCGTAGTCACGTCCGGTCTCGGCGGTAACTTCCCCAAGTCACTGCTTATCGGCAGGGTCAGCAAGGTCGAAGGCGGGCCGACGGACCTGTTCAAGAAAATTCAGGTTGATCCCGCCGTGCGTCCGGGCACCCTGGAAAACGTACTGATCATGACCAGCTTTATTCCTGTCCGCGCTGGCACCGGCCAGTGATTTACTACGCGGCTGTCCCGCTGACACTGCTGGTGGTGATCCTGCAGGTCGCGGCCGCTCCATCGTTCAACCTTCTCGGGGTCCATGCCGACCTGCCCGTCGTCTGGCTGTGCTGCTGGGCAGCCGTTCGCGGTTGGGAGGAATCGATCCTGTTGATCCCGGTTGCCGGACTGGGGCTCGGCCTGCTCGGCAGAGAACCACTTGGAGCCTCTCTGCTTGCCCTGCTCCCCGTGCTCGCAATCGGCTGGCTCGAAGACGGACGCACTGGACGCGGACGATTTCTGACGACCCTGCTGATGGTCTTTGTCGCAGGCTTCCTGTACGCGGTGATACATGCCGCGGCCTCGTTTGTGGGAGGCGAAGGGTTGGGGCCACCGCTCAATGTTCTGCGAGTGGCCCCCTCAGCGGGTATGCTTGATGTATTGACAGCGGCGCTTTGGTTCTGGCCCATCCGGCTGGTATTTGGCAGGCGCTCGCGTGGTGGTGTGTTCCGCCGGACCTGATTGGATTTCATGCTGGCTGGCGGACGGGTGGTGGCCACAGAAGGGGCGCACGGAGATTTATGGGACTCTTTTCGCACGAGCGGCGCTGGAAGGCTGAGTCACGGACGCCACAGACCGAAGAGGATGTGGCTCGCGCCAGCAACCGCCGTTTAATAGTGGTCCGGTTGGCTGTGGTGCTGCTCTTCAGTGTTCTCTCTCTGCAGCTGTTACGGTTTCAGGTCTGGAGTGGCGGTCGATATCAGCTAAAGGCGGAAAGCAACCGGGTCCGCCTGCAAGTGACCGAGCCCGCCCGCGGCCTGATCTACGACCGGCAGCATCAGCCCCTGGTCAAAAACATCGCCTCGTATACGGCGGTCGTGATTCCGGCGGACATTCCGAAAGGCCGTGAGCAGGATCTCTACTTCCAGCTCAGCAGCATCCTCGGTGTGCCGCCGGACGTGATCGACCAGATGGTAAAGGATAGCGTCAAGCGCAGTGATACCCTCACACCGGTAAAAGTGAAAGAGCAGCTTGACCAGCGGACTCTGTTGACCCTGGCGGAGCTGCGGCACACCCTTCCGGGAGTTGATGTCCGCTACGACGCTGAGCGTCAGTACGCAGACTCCACGCTGCTCTCGCATGTGTTCGGCTATGTGGGAAAGATCACTGAAGACGACTACCCGCAGCTCAAAGATCGCGGCTATCAGCTTAGTGACCAGATCGGTAAAACCGGGGTTGAGTACGTCTATGAGGACCAGTTGCGGGGGACGCCAGGCAGGCGGCAGATCGAGGTGGACGCGAGCGGTCGTGAGTTGCGCCAGCTCGACGAAATCCCCGCGAGGTCAGGGAAC
>JBBRGK010000373.1:0-4092 GCA_038240805.1 Dehalococcoidia bacterium
CGCCGAGTAATCGAACGGATTAGATCCGTTCTGGCGAAAGAGGCCGGCGCGCTGCGCCGGCCTCTTTCGAACGACGGTGAGGGCGATACCCTGTGCTATCCTCGAAGGACAGGGCAAGCCTGCCCCGAGGGCGGTCATGACCACGAATACGATCGCATCCGGCCAGCCAGAACCCGCTTCCCAGCCTCCGGCGAACAACCCCTATCGCACCGCAGTTATGCAGTTCAACAGTGTTGCCGAGCGGTTGCACCTCGACCCGGGCTTTGCCGAGGTGCTGCGGACGCCAAAGCGCGAGTTGACGGTCAATTTCCCCGTCCAGATGGATGACGGCTCAATTCGCGTCTTTTGTGGTCATCGGGTGCAGCACAACGAGGCACGCGGACCTGTCAAAGGCGGTATTCGCTATCATCCATCGGTCTCCATCGACGAAGTTCGCGCTCTGGCGATGTGGATGACATGGAAATGCGCCGTCGTCAACCTGCCCTTCGGAGGAGCCAAGGGCGGCGTGGCTGTCGATCCAAAGAGTCTTTCAATCGGCGAACTGGAGAACCTGACGCGCCGGTATGCGGCGGAGATCAGCATCATTATCGGCCCAGACCGGGATATCCCCGCACCCGATATGGGCACCGATGCACGCATCATGGCCTGGTTCATGGACACCTATAGCATGAACATGGGTCATTCTGTTCCCGGCGTTGTTACCGGCAAGCCGCTGAGCATCGGCGGCTCGCAAGGGCGCGTCGAAGCCACCGGTCGCGGCCTGCTGTACATCACTCAGGAGGCACAGCGTGCCCATGGGCGTTCGCTTGAGGGCGCCACGGTTGCTGTGCAGGGCTTCGGCAACGTCGGCTCAACGGCTGCGCGGCTGTTGCAGGCAGCAGGCGCAAAGCTGGTCGCTGTCAGCGACGTTGGCGGCGGCGTCTATCGTGGCTCGGGTTTCGATTGGACCGATCTCTCGTCCGCCAAAGAGCGTGGTCAGTTGCTGCACGACGGGGTCAAGGACGCTGACGTTATCACCAACGCGGAGTTACTGGAGCTGCCGGTCGACATCCTGGTGCCAGCGGCGATGGAGGGGCAGATCAGCAGCCTCAATGCAGCAAATATCCGCGCCCGCCTGATCGTTGAGGGCGCGAATGGTCCGACGACGCCCGAAGCAGACGCAATTCTGGCTGATAACGGTATCCCTGTTGTGCCGGACATTCTGGCGAACTCGGGCGGTGTCGTGGTTTCTTATTTTGAGTGGGTGCAAGATCTGCAGTCGTTCTTCTGGGAGGAGGACGAGGTTAACGTCAAACTTCACCGGATCATGACGCGCGCCTTCAGTGAAGTCGAGGCGATACAGGAGCGCGAGCGGGTGACTATGCGCGAAGCCGCGAACATGCTGGGCATCGGCCGCGTCGCTGAGGCGCTCCAGACACGCGGTATCTTTCCCTGAACGGAGGACCCATGCCCAGCTCGCCCCAACTGCTGTCGGGTATTTTCTGCGACTACTTCATGGTCGATGGCACCGGCAAGTATTCGTACATCGGTGTTTTCGAGCGAATCGGCGCGATGACGTTCCCGGCCGTTCACAAGATGATGTACATCGTCTGCTCGCTTACCGGTGAACCGGGTGCTTCGCTGCCGGCACTGCTGACGATCTGGTCGCCAGACGACACGATGCTGCTTTCGACAAACGAGTCACAGATACAGTTCAGCCCCGACGGCCGCACGCTAATGGTTCATCTGCTCTACGACGTGAACTTCAAGATGCCAGGCGCTTACTCTGTCGTCGTGGAGGCGGCAGGCAAACCGGCAGGCCGCCTCACGCTCGATGTCTATCAGGCGGTGATCCCACCTCCAGCCCCGGCTTGAGCTCCCCGTAACATTAGTTCAGCACCAGAACGGGGATATATTCGCTCGTTTTGCCTGACCGGCGGGAGACCTTGAGCTCGTCCAGCTTGACGACGCACTGCTCGGCGGGCATGTTTTGCATGCCGCAGACGTTGCAGGCATCGCGGTGGCAGTCCAGCGTCTTCACCTTGTTCAGTGTGTTGTGCCACTCCTTGCGGAGGTAGGCGACGTTGACCCCGGAATCAATGTGCGCCCAGGGAAGCGTCTCCCAGAGATCGCGCTCGCGGTAGGCGTACCAGGCCATGTCTACGCCGGTCTCGGCGAACGCGTGCTCCCAGATGCGCCAGTCGTGGTACTCGCTCCAGGCGTCGAACTTCGCACCGAGTTGCCAGGCCCGGTGTATGGCCGCACCGAGCCGCCGGTCGCCGCGAGATAGCACCGCCTCTAGCAGACTCTCCTTCGGATCGTTCCAGCTGAACTCTACTCCCGCCTTGCGGCAGCCTTCCTGAAGCAGGCGATGGCGCGGTTGCAGCTCCTCCATCGTGGCCTGTGGACACCATTCAAACGGCGTGTGTGGCTTCGGAATAAAGTTTGAGGTGCTAACGCGAACGCGGGCGCGCCCTCCCTGATACTTCCTCCCAATCGCCTTCACTTTCGCAGCAACGTCGACGATGCCCTGCACGTCTTCGAGCGTCTCTGTCGGCAGGCCGACCATGAAATACATCTTGATGCCAGTCCAGCCGTTCTTGAAGGCGTTTTCGCAAGCGTTCAGGAGATCTTCTTCGGTGACCAGCTTATTGATCACGTCCCGCATTCGCTGGCTGCCGGCCTCGGGCGCGAGGGTCAGGTTGTGCCGCTTGCCCTGCGCCACCGCTTCGGCAACCCGCACCGAGAAGCTGTCGACGCGAGTGCTCGGAATCGAGATCTTCAGCCCGCGCTCGCCAAACTCGGCATTCAGCATCTCGACGATATCGGCAATCTGTGTATGATCGGTCGTGCTCAGCGACATCAAAGAGATCTCGTTGTAGCCCGTGTTGTCGAGCAGCTCCCGTGCTGCCTCGACGATTTCCTCTTTCGAGCGCTCGCGCACCGGGCGGTAGATCATTCCGGCCTGGCAGAAGCGGCAACCCTGGGTGCAGCCGCGCTGGATCTCGATCGCGGCCCGGTCGTGAACCGTCTCAAGATAGGGCACGATCGGCTTCGTCAGCACGGGCGGGAGAAACTGGGCAACGCGCCGTTGCGGCGCTGCGGGCGCCGCCGGATCGGTGCTCCGTGTGCGCTCGATCGTGCCGTCCGCCTTGTACGTAACCTCGTAGAAGCAAGGAACATAGCAACCCTGCACACCGGCAAGCCGCCTCAGCAGATCGAGGCGCGAGCCTGCACCCTGCTTTTTCCACGCATCGACGACGTCGGCGATCTCCTGGATCAACTCCTCTCCCTCGCCCAGGGCAAACACATCGATGAAATCGGTCATCGGTTCGGGGTTGAAGGCGCCGCTGCCGCCCGCAACGACGATCGGGTCGGAGTCGCGCCGATCCGCTGCCAGTACCGGCACGCCGGCCAGGTCGAGCATATTGAGGATATTTGAGTAATCCATTTCGTAACTGAGCGAGAAACCGATCAGGTCGAAGTCTCGCACCGCGTGGCGGGTCTCAAGGCTCCACAGGGGCGTGTCGGTGCGCCGCATCTCGGCTTCCATATCGGGCCAGGGCGCGTACACCCGCTCGGCGACGTAGCGATCGTGCTGGTTCAGCAGGTCGTAGAGAATCCCGAGCCCGAGGTTCGACATCCCGATGTCGTAGACATCGGGATAGCTGAGTGCAATGCGCACATCGACCGTGTCCCAGTCCTTGATGACCGAGTTCCACTCACCGCCGACGTACCGCGCAGGTTTACTCACGTGCGGCAGCAGTGCCTCTACTGGAACGACTCGTGCCGAGCTTCGGACAGCGACCATGGTTCCCCCTCACCGGCGACAGGCCGGACACGGTTTATTGTAAGCGCTGCACCACGTCGGCGGAGGAGACATCCGGCAACCGCTTCAGTTGAGCAAGCAACGGCTTTACGCCAGTTTCGTCGCTGCGGCACTCAAGTGTCAGCGTTATTTCGCCGTCAACGGCGCGACTGCTTGCGAGATCAAGCACTTCGATTCCGGCCGCCTCCGCGGCCCTGCGAATAGCGGGCGCCACGCTGCGACCCGTGCGTGCCCGGATGCGCACCAGCACCGTTCCCGCCCGCTGGGGCGCCGGCCAGCGCACT
>JBBRGK010000374.1:0-4084 GCA_038240805.1 Dehalococcoidia bacterium
GGCCCACACCTACACCCCGGAAAGCATGCGCAACTGTATCGAGGCCGGCGTGCGCTCGCTCGAACACGGTAACTTCCTTGATGAGGCAACGGCGGTGCTGATTCAGCAGAGCGGCACTTTCCTCGTGCCGACGATCGTGACCTACGAGCAGATCGCGGCTCACGGCGAGGCGGTCGGTGTTGGTGAGCAGCAGATGCGCAAGATTCGGCAGGGACTGGCCGGTGCATACGAGGCGTTGGAGATCGCCGTGCGTCACGGTGTCACGATCGCATCCGGCTCCGACCTGCTGGGCGCGATGCAGCCGGCCAAAGCGCGTGAGCTGGTGCTCAAGGCGTCGGTGATGGGCCCCATGGCAGCGCTCGTCGCCAGCACGCAGACCAACTCCCGCCTGCTTCGACTGGAGACGGAGATCGGCACAGTCGAGGAGGGCAAGCAGGCCGACCTGCTGGTCGTGGACGGCGATCCAACGACAGAGATCGACTGCATCGCCGACGCCGCCCGCGTCCAGATCGTGGTCAAGCACGGCCGCGTACGCAAGGATGTGTTGGGGGAAGCCTGAATGCCGCCGCTACCAACCAACGGTCCGCTTGCCGGTCTGACCGTGCTTGACCTCACCTGGGTGCTTTCGGGACCGTACGCCGCGATGACCCTCTCCGACCTCGGCGCCGACGTAATCAAGATCGAACGCCCTCCGTACGGTGACATCTCACGCACCACCGGCCCGCACATCGATATCGCGGCCCACGGCGATCTGGCCTCAAATGAAGAGTCGTCGTACTTCTTCTCGGTCAACCGCGGCAAGCGATCGGTCGCCATCGATCTCCGTTCGACGGAGGGCAAAGAACTGTTCTTCGAGCTTGTCTGCGACGTAGATGTAGTGCTCGAAAACTTCACTCCCGGCACGATGGACCGGCTGGGCATCGGCTACGAACGGCTGGCCGTGGCGAACCCGCGTCTCGTCTACTGCGCCATCTCCGGCTTCGGGCAGACCGGCCCCGACCGCGATCTGCCGGCGCTGGACGTGATCGTGCAGGGCAGGGGCGGGATCATGTCGATCACCGGCGAGCCCGGCGGTCCCCCCATCCGCGTCGGCACCTCGATCGGAGACGTAGCAGCAGGGCTCTACGCGGCGATCGGAGTTCTTGCGGCACTGCAGGAACGCGAGCGCTCAGGCCGGGGGCAGTTCGTCGATGTCTCGATGCTCGATTGCCAGCTCGCGATCCAGGAGAACGCCTTTACGCGCTACTTTGCCACCGGCCAGGTGCCCGGCCCGCTCGGCACACGCCATCCGGCAGCGACGCCCTTCCAGGCCTTCCCGACTGCCGATGGCTGGATCGTGATCGCACTCGGCTTCGGCGCCGAGAACCAATGGCAACTGCTCTGCGGCCTGCTCGGCGTGACCGAGATGATCGATGACGAGCGCTTCGAGACGAGCGGTAACCGCACCCTCAACCACGCCGCGCTCGAACCGATCCTGAGCGAGGCATTCAGGCAGCGCCCCACGAAGGCGTGGACTGCCGACTTGCAAGCGGCCGGCATTCCCTGCGGCCCGCTGAACAACATCGCCCAGGCCGCCGCCAGCCCCCAGATTGCTGCCAGAGCAATGCTGCAGCCGGTGGAGCACCCGAAAGGGATCACGCTGACGCTGGTGGACCTGCCGGTGAAGCTCTCGCGCACCCCTGGCGGGATCAAGGGACCGCCGCCAACCGTGGGGCAGAATACCCGTGCCGTGTTGCGTGAGTTGGGCGGGCTCGACGATGCCCGGATCGAGGCACTACTTGCCGCAGGCATCGTGCTGGAGACCGATCCGCGCACGGCGCCCCCGATCCCGCATTAGCAGTGTGGCAGACAGGCTATGGCGGTGTTGCGCGCGGCCATGACCGGGATGGCTGCGGGCGTCGCGCTCCCGGCTGCAGACACAATGCAACATGACAGCGCGAGGAGAGAACGAATGAAAGCGATGATACGGCTGCGTGACCGTCCCGTGGCGGCCCGGCCCGGCACGCCGCAGCGGCTGCGCGAGCTGTACGACGAGTACATCGTCGAGGCTGGGCGTGAGCAGCGCTTTGTCATCCTCGGCAGTTTCCTCTTCACGTTTGCCCTGGTCCGTTTCATCACGCACAGCATCCGCGCACACCGGTTTCGCTGGCTGCTGCATAACTTCTCAACCGGCGGCGGCAAGTTCCATCTGCACCACCTGGTCTTCGGAATCCTCGGACTCATTGGTGGAGGTGAGTTGGCCAACGGCCTGGATATCAAAGGCAGGCGGCGGCGCAACCTGCTCGCCTACCTGTTCGGCGCAAGCACGGCGTTGACGGTGGATGAGTTCGCTCTCTGGCTAAATCTCCAGGATGTGTACTGGGCCAAAGAGGGCCGCGAAAGCGTCGATGCAGCGATCATCACGGCTGCCGGTGCGTTCTTCGTCTTCGACGGCCGGGCGCTGTTCGGCGCAATGGGTAAGGATATCGCCGAGCTGGTCCGAGTAATCGCCGGCCGGACGTAGCGATGCGTTCCGAAAGGACGGTAGAAAAACCACTGGCGCACGCCGCCGGTGTCTGGCCTGATGCACGGGCGCTAGAAGCAGAGCCGCAGGAGCAGATATCAGCCTGACTGCTTTAATGCTGAGGTAGGTAAAAGCCGGGCAGCCTTGTGCTCCTCACGTTAGCATCCGTACACCGCTGCCAGCGTCAGCACCACGACCGCGTGATTCTACTCTTCGATGCGCGTGCGATCGGGGTGGGTGCCGCGTGCGTTGCTGGTGGTGCTGTCCGTGCCGGCCGGGCCGGAAGGTCTGACTGCGTGGTCTTCCTCGGCACCGGGGTTTAGCTGGCCCGAGCTTGACGGCCTCGGCTGCGCTGTGCGGGCGGCAGACTCCGCTCTGGCGCGGTCGCGGTTATCAATCACGGTCTGTTTTTCTGTGTTCATGCTTGTATCCGGGTTCGCGGTACCGGCGTTCTGGTCATCCATGATGTTCTCCATTTAAGACGCAATCCCTTCCGTGGCAGCCAGACGACTGGAATATCAGCGCCGACCTGTCGCCGTCAGGCTACGGTGTACTTGTCTGGCCATCGGGCCGGCCAGCCTAATTGCCGATGCCGCCATCCGCGCGGGATCCGCTGGGCTGGTAGTCAACAACCTTTCCCGGGCGCGAAATGAAACCGGCGCCTGCTGCGGGCGCTGCTCCTTCGCGGTCCGTAACCGCCGTCGCGGATGCATGGCGCGCCAGGCGGTCCGGGTCGTCAACGGCCAGGTGTTCCGTGCGCAGCGTCTCCTGGACGTTCTCCGTCCGCATCACCATCTCTTTGCGGACATGCACCTCTTCGTGCACGACCGCCTGCTTGTCGACGATCACCCGCTCAGACATCAGCAGGATGTCGATGCTCTCGCCTGCGGCTAGCTCGCGATCGCCGATCAGCACCCTGCCATTGCCGGGCAGTACCTCGATCACGAGCCGTTCCTCGCGCACCGGCACCTGCACGGTTTCGATGTGCTCCACGATCTCTTTGCGCAGACGCACACGGCCAGACTGCTCCTGTTCCGTGGTCACTCGCAGCCGCTCCGAGCGAAGCTGCAACTCGTACGGCCCTGTGCCGGCGCTGTCGCGGTGTTGCTCATCCGGCGTGCGTCCGCCTGCGCCGGTCACAACCGCGTGTCCATTCGCATCCGGCAGCGGCTCGCCACCGTGCAGCGCCGTTCGACGGCTCTCCTCTCGCGCCGCATCTTCGTCCACGGCGTGGTAGCTGTCGCGATCAAACTGAGGCGCGCTGTTGATGATTTCGTGCGTGGGACGAGTCAGCAGCACCCGACGGCTGTCTACGCTCTGCACCTCGTTGATCGGTACGGTCCATTCACGCAGGTCGTTGCCAACGACGATGTGCGTCACTTCACGGCTGTCCGGATCGACGATCACGTGCCGTACGTGGCCGAACTCGCCGTCGGGTCCATCTACCCTGGCGTTGCGGTTGATCTTCATTGCGTTGCCTCTCATGGTTCCCTCCCTCCTGTTCGCCAGATCGGGGAAACGCGCCCATCTTTGAGTATTCGCGCTGGCGACAGGTGTCCACATCATCCCGCCGCACAGGCA
>JBBRGK010000375.1:0-4064 GCA_038240805.1 Dehalococcoidia bacterium
CTGCTTCATCGTGTAGCTATGAAACGGGCGGTGTTTGGTCACGCCGTCCTCGGAGAACGGCTCACCAAACAGCTCCAGCGTCTTGTTCTTGGGCGTGGCGGTGAAAGCGAAGTAGGAGGCGTTGCCAAGCATCCTGTGCCCGGTCATGATCCGATTGATCGTGTCCTCGGGGCTCTCATCCTCCTCTTCTCCTCCCTGTGCCGAAAGGGCAAGGCTCATCGCCCCGGCGGTGCGGCCGCCCTGGCTTGAGTGCGCCTCGTCGATCACGATCGCGAAGCTGCGGCCGCGGTGGTCGTTACCGATCTCATCGAGAATCACCGGGAACTTCTGCACCGTGGTGATGATGATCTTCTTGCCGCTCTCGATGAACCGCTTGAGGTCGCCTGAATGCTCGGCGGCGCCGATCGCTGCCTTCACCTGGGCGAACTGTTTGATCGTGTCCCGCAGCTGCCGGTCGAGCAGCAGTCGATCGGTGACGACGATTACCGAGTCGAAGAGCGGCTTCGCCTGCTGCTCCAGCCCCACAAGCTGGTGAACGAGCCAGGCGATCGAGTTGCTTTTGCCGCTGCCAGCCGAGTGCTGGACAAGATAACGGCGACCGGCGCCGTTCACGCGGGCATCGGCGAGCAGCTTCCGCACCACGTCGCGCTGGTGATAGCGCGGGAAGATCTGCTGATCGTTCTTGCGGCCGGTCTGCTCGCTCTTGCCGCGCAACAGCTCGGCGTAGTTCTCGATGATGTCGGTGATGCCGTCGCGGGTGAGCACGTCGCGCCAGAGATAGTCCGTCTTGAGGCCATCGGGGTTGGGCGGGTTGCCGGCGCCGTCGCGGTAGCCCCTGTTGAACGGCAGAAACGGCGAGTCCTTGCCCTTGAGCGCCGTGCAGAACGAAACCTCGGCGTCATCGATGGCGAAGTGGACCAGACAGCGGCCGAACTGAAACAGCAACTCGCGAGGGTCGCGGTCGCGCTTGTACTGCTCCTCAGCGTCGGCGACGGTCTGCTTGGTGAGGCTGTTCTTGAGCTCGAAGGTTGCGACCGGCAGGCCGTTGACGAAGAGAGCAAGATCGAGCGCGAGCCGGGCCTGGTCGCTGCTGTAGCGGAGCTGGCGGGTGACGCTGAAGCGGTTGGCTGCGTGGCGTTCTGCAGCGAGGGCGTTACCGGGCGAGGGCGTGCCGTAAAACAGGCTGATGGAGGCAGGCCCGTGGCTGACCCCTTTGCGCAATACGTCGATCACGCCGCGTTTGGCGATCTCGCCCTGTAGGCGAGCAAGGAACTTCTGCCGAACTGGCCCGTCCGCATCGAGGCCAAGCTGTGCCGCTTCCACCGGCTGAGTCTGCTGCAAAAAGGCGGTCAGTTGCACGAGATCGACGGCATGATCGCGGTCGTAGTCGTGCGGATGTCCGAGCAGGTAGCCGCCGCCTGCGTACGGCTCGGTGCGCTCGCGCAGAATCCGCGGCTCGCTCTCCTCCGGCAGCCCGGTCAGCGAGGCGACGATCAGCGCTTCGAGTCCCTGCTCGCTGGTGTCAGTCGGCGGCATCGGCGTCCTCTACAGGTACCTGTTCAACCCATCAATGAAGCGCTGAAAGTGCATCAGCCCTCCCAGTTGCTGCGGATCGACCTGGGACAGGAGCCGAAACGAGCGCTCGCCCTTCGCGTACGATCGGTCTCGGCCGCAGTTTCGGGTGGCGTGCTCCAACCGATCCTGTACGTCCTGGCGCGTGCGCGCCTCGAGCCCGCCGATCGGAAAAAGGGCGCTCTCCTGGAGATTCGACCCAAAGAACGTACGAAGCGCGGCCCGATCCGCCATCAACCAGGTTTCCATGCAGGTTGCCATCAATTGCGCCTGGTCAGCGTCGGTGCCGGGCGGGCGACGCCATCCGTCGCGAAGCTGAAGATGGTCCCAGGCCGTACTCGCCGCGACAGTATCTTCGCTATCGACCAGAAGGATGGCGACGCCAGGGAGAGTCGCCGCGGTCCGAAATGCGCTGTACGCCTCTTCGCGTGGCCCGCAGGCGATGATTCGCGGCATGCGACCGGCAAAGCCGGCCTTTCCAATGAGTTTGTGAAAGCCCTCGCGGCACTGAATCCTAAGCTGCTTGCTGTTTCCGCCGCCCTCCACGTACAGCTTCACGCTCACCAGCGCGTTCCTCCCAGTTCGCCTCTCGTCCAAAGATCCCCGAGGCGATAGCTCTCCAGCCAGGTCGACAACTGTGCGCGATCCAGCCGCCTGATCGTCGTCTGACCCTGGAGCTTCTCGCAGATCAGGACCGCCTCCGGGTGTTCGGTCAGCGCATCGACCAGAATGTCGGAATGCGTGGTAACGACCAGTTGAGTGCGCTGTGAGGCGTCGATCAGCAGCTCTGCCACCTTCGGCAACAGGTCCGGGTGCAGGCCCAGTTCCGGCTCTTCAATGCAGATCACGCGCGGCGGTGCGGGATCGCAGAGAATGGCCAGCAGGCAGAGGTAGCGCAGTGTGCCATCAGAGAGCCGCGTGGCCGGTATCGTGAACTCACCCTCTGTAAGAAACACCTGCACGGTGCCGCCCTCGACGCTGACGTCGAAGTCATCGAGCCCTGCGTAAAGATCTCGGAGCGCAGCGAGCAGCATCAGCTTGGTCCGCGGAGTCCGGCGGAGACGGTTCAGAATGAGGCCGAGGTTTGAGAAGTCCTCTTCCAGCCGGTCGCTGCGCATATCTGCCGGCTGCGGCATACGAAAGACGCTGGCACGGCCAAAGCTCCATTCCCGATAGATGCGGGTTGCGCTGTACACGTCCGAGACGTACGCAAGTTCCGGATATAGGTCGGGCTCCCGCCGCTGAGCCAGGATCGACTGATCATTCGCGATAGAGTCACGTTGCAGCGCCCGACTCTCAGCGTCGTGAACACTTATCAGTGGATTTCCACCCTGATACCGATAGAAGAAGAACGGCTCGGTGTGGCCCTGCTGCGGTTCCGCGAACTCGATCCGCTCGTCCTCGATCTCAGAAGCCTGGCTTCGCACGCGGAACGCGAACGTGTGCCGGAGTGGCTGCCTGCCAGGGTGATTGGTGAGCACGGCACCGACCGTCGCTGCACCCTTTGGGTTGCCCTTCCAGATCAACTCCCCGGCGCCGCCGCCGCGGGCGATGACGCTCCGCACGTCGACCGGCGTGGCTCGCAGAATGGCGAGCGCCTCGATCAGGTTGGACTTTCCAGAGCCATTGGGACCAATCAGGACATTAAGGCAGGTGAGCGGAACGGTAAGTGAGTCGGGTCCGAAGGAGAGCAAATTACTCAGAGTGATAGCCTGGAGGGGCTGCTGAACCTGCTGATTAGTGATGTTCACTCGGCTTCCTCCACTGCCTCCTCGCCGTAGTCTAACCCTTCGCGGTCTGCTTCGTCCGTGATGTCAGAATCCTCAACCTCGTCATCCTCGTCGAGCCGGGGAAGTTCCACGCCGCGGACATCGAGTTTGCCGGTCACCACATCGGCCACCAGCCGGGTGCGGTACTCGCTTAGGAGATCGATACTGCTGCTGGCACGCTCAATGGTCGCCGACAAGTCAGCCAGCGTAAAGTCCAGCTCGCGCACGATTCCCAGTTGTTCATCGTTTGAGGGCAGAGGCACGATGATTGACTTGACATCGTTCAGTCCAAGGCCCTGCTTGGTGCCGCCATACTCCGCGTTCTTAAACTGAATCTTGCCGATATTTGAGTGGAGCGCATACGCAAGAAAGCGCGGGTACACTTTCCTGGGATCGGGGCGGACCAACGCGACATGCTGATTAACATAGGCAGGGGGCAAGTCTAAATCAACGAGCGCCACATTCCCGGTAAGAGCGCCTGTGATGCAGATCAACGTATCACCGCGCTGCACAAGCGTACGGATTCCTTCGGAGCTTTCTCGCAAATTTACCTTCTGGACGAAGGCAAGGTTGAGGGACATAGACCGTCCAAGATTACCGCTCTGCAAAAATAGATCGCCTTCGTCGCTGTAGAATTCGGCCCACCCCCGAGAGCCAGAGGTAACCATTGCGACCACTCGACGAATCGGCCAAATCTCCCAATGCTCCGGCACGTCACCGAGC
>JBBRGK010000376.1:0-4061 GCA_038240805.1 Dehalococcoidia bacterium
GGTCCCAGCACAGGCACTCGTCTGCAGAAAATTCTCGCTGATGCAGGGATCGCGTCGCGTCGTGCAGCAGAGCGGCTCATTCTCGACGGCGCGATCAGCGTAAACGGGCTCGTGGTAAGGGAACTCGGCGTCAAGGCGGACACCGCGCACGATGAGATCCGGGTCAACGGCGCTCAGATTGGCCCGCCATCGACGCCAGTTTATTTTGCGCTGCACAAGCCGAGGGGGTACATCACGACCTCCAGCGACGAGTACGGCCGGGCGACCGTGCTCGACCTGATGCAGGATGCGCAGGTGCGGATATTTCCTATCGGTCGCCTCGACCGGGACAGCGAGGGGCTGCTGCTGTTCACCAACAACGGCAACCTCGCCGTGCGGCTGACGCATCCGCGGTACGGCATCGAGAAGGAGTATCACGTTCTCATTGAGCCACTTCCATCGGAGGCAGCCATCCAGCGCCTGAGGGACGGGGTCGTGATCGAGCGGCAGCAGACCGCCCCGGCGGAGGTGGATAAGCTCAACCAGGAGGGCCGAGGCGGCTGGCTGAAGATAATGATTCATGAGGGCCGCAACCGTCAGATCCGCCTGATGTGCGAAGCCGTTGGCCTTACGGTCATGCGCCTGGTCCGCGTAAGGGTCGGACCCGTTCAACTCAACACGCTGGAGCCGGGGCAGCACCGCCTGCTAAGCTCCCGCGAGGTTGGCCGCCTGCTGACTTCCGTCGGGCTCGCGGAGCCGCCTGCGCTGCGACCGGTCCGTACCGGCCAGCGCAAACGTACGGCCCCTGCCACCCGTCTAATCGAATCCCGAATCGAAACACGTGAAGAAGTTCCGCCCCGCTCAACGGAAGAGCGCCCTCGTCGCCCGCGCGGACCGCAACCAATCGAGGGCAACTACCGCCGCAATCGAACCAGCCGGTCGCCCGACAAGAAATAGTCCTCTGAATCTCGCGGAGTTCGTTGTATTACTGCAGGCCCATAGCCCATGGCTGCTCGACCACTTCGCCCGCTGTCCACTCCTGGAAGCGGCGATGGGCGGCACTGCTGGGGCAGATGCCTGTGGCAGCCCAAAGGATGCAGTGGTCGCGTCCAGGCAAACCCTCGCTGTATCGTCTTATCTCCATTATGGTCAACTTTTATGACAGCCTATCGCACAGTATGATACCTTCTAAGAGGAGGTGATAGGTTTGAAAACAATGACATGCAAACAAATGGGTGGACCATGTGATACCGGGTTACATGGAAATACGGCGGATGAAGTAATAAAAGCGGAAGACAACCATTTAAAGGAAATGGTCGCCAATGGTGACCAAATGCACGCAAGTGCTCTTAAGATGATGAAAGGCAGGTGGAAGAATCCTATAGCAGGAATAGGATGGTATATGAAAACAAAAAAGGCCTTTGCTGCTCTTCCCGAAGAATGAACGGCAACACCTCCCATTGTGAACAACCTGTACGCCTTACGGGATAGGCTCTTACAGGCGGGACCGCTTGTTGGACCTCGCCGGCACGGACGAGCGCCTTAGCAGGCGGAGCTAGTCGTCGCCGTAGTCTTCCTCGCCCTCGAGGTGGGTGACGGGATCCTCACCCAGCCACAGGCGCAAGGTGTTCTTCAGCTTCGTTTGCTGGATGAAGAGGTCGTGCTCGGGACCGGTTGCGGCGGTCGATTGCGGGCTCTTGAAGTAGAAGCTCAGCCATTCCTGGATGCCGCGCCGGCCGGCGCGCCCGGCCAGGTCCATGAACAGCGCCAGGTCGAGCACGATCGGCGCCGCCAGAATGCTGTCTTTACAGAGGAAGTCCACCTTGATCTGCATCGGGTAGCCGAGCCAACCGAAGATGTCGAGGTTGTCCCAGCCTTCTTTATCGTCGCCGCGCGGCGGGTAATACTCGATTCGGACCTTGTGGTAGATGTCGCCGTACAGTTCCGGATACTGGTCGGGCTGCAGGATCGTCTCCAGAACCCCCAGCTTACTCACCTCTTTCGAGCGGAAGCTGTCGGGATCGTCGAGCACCTCACCGTCGCGGTTGCCGAGAATGTTGGTGCTGAACCAGCCGCGGACGCCCAGCATGCGCGCCTTCAGCCCTGGCGCCAGGATCGTCTTCATGAGGGTCTGGCCGGTCTTGAAGTCCTTACCGACGATCGGCACGCCGTTGCGCTGGGCCAGCTCGACGATCGCGGGCACGTCCACCGCGAAGTTGGGCGCGCCGTTGGCGAAGGGAATGCCGAGCGAAAGCGCTGCGTAGGCATACATCTGGCTGGGCGCGATATCGGGGTCGTTGTTGCGCAGCCCGCGCTCGAACTCCTCCAGCGACTCGTGCACCGCCGCCGGGCGAGCGAAGGCCTCGGTGCTGCCACACCACACCACCACCAGCCGGTCGCAGCCCTGCTCCGCCTTGAAGCGCTCCATGTCCTCCATGAGCTGCCGGGTGAGATCCATCTTGGTCTCGCCCGTCTTGACGTTGTCGCCGTCGAGGTTGTGCACGAAGCTGCGGTCGAACACCGCGGGCATCGGCCGGATCGCCTCCAGCTCGGCGCGCAACGGCAGCAGGTCGCGGGCCTGGAGCACGCCGGCCTTGCCGGCCGCGTCGAAGGCGTTGTCCGGGAACGGGTCCCAGCCGCCGAAGACAATGTCGTTCAGGTCGGCGAGCGGCACAAAGTCCTTGATCAACGGGTTGCGCTGTTCCGCGCGCCGGCCCAGGCGGATGTGCGCCATCTGCGTCAGCGAGCCGATCGGCAGCGCACGGCGCTGGCGGATGGCCAGGATGCCCGCAAAGGTCGTCGTGGCGACGGCACCCATGCCGGGAGTGAGGATGCCGAGCCGGCCGGTGGCCGGGCGGATCGCGAGGGGGGTTGCCAAGACTGAGCTCCTTTTACCGTATGGGCATGAGGCGAGACGGCAGGGACGGCTGCAAGCCGGCGTTGATCGCGCTGCCGCCCGCGGCGGCTCTCTATGAACCGTACGGAGCCGTCAGACTTCCAACAAGCTGATGTATCTTATGCAAATGGCAGCTTTGGCTTATGGTTCCGGTTCTCGTGCCGCGAAGGAGCAGCTATGACCGAGCGGGGGGCGCCGGAAGAGAGCCGGGACGCAGGTAGGATCACGCCCAACCTGCACCTGCAGCAGCTCGCTTATCTCCGCGAGACGGCCCGCCAGGGCGGGCTCAGCCGTGCCGCCGAGGCGTTGCATGTCAGTCAGCCTGCGCTTTCGCAGGCGCTCGCGGAGCTCGAACGCCGTTTCGGGCTTCCGCTGTTCGAGCGCGCCGGCCGAGGACGACGGCTGACCGCCGCCGGACAGGAGGTGCTGCAGTTTGCCGAGGAGGTGCTGGCGCTCGCCGGTGGGCTGAGCCAGCGGCTCGACGGCTACCGCGCGGGCGCAAGCGGGCCGCTCAGCGTGGGCATGATCGACGCCGCCAGCCTGTATGTGCTACCGGAGGTGGTGCGGCGTTTCCGTGAGTCCCATCCGGCGGTAAGCCTGAAGCTCTCGGTCGCGACCAGCGGCGAGCTACTGGAGCGCTTGCGGGCCTACGCGCTCGACCTGGCGTTCGTGGTCGGCCCCGTGGACGATCCCAGGTTGCGCTCGACCGAAGTGCTGCGCGAGCCGCTGTACCTCTACCTGCCGGCGGACGATCCGGGGGAGCGGCACGCTGCGCACTGGGTGCTGTATCCGGAGGGCTCCCGCACTCGGGCGATCATTGATGCAGCCTTCGCCCAGGCCGGCATGCGGCCGCAGGTGGCGCTGGAGAGCGGTAACCCGCAGGTGCTGCGCCAGATGGTAGCGATGGGACTGGGCTGGAGCGTGCTGCCGGCGGCGATTGCCGAGAGCGAGCCGCTCACGAGCGGCCTGCGGCGCGGCGTTCTGCTGGCGGAGCGGCCGTTGCACGTCGTCCGCCGCCGCACCAGCCCGGTCGATCCCAGGGCGGAGGCGTTTCTCCGCCTCGCCCTCGACGTGGAACGCGACCAGCCGCCGTGGGCGTGAGGCCACGCGTGGTCAGGGCACCTTCGGTTGCTGTTTCAAAACCTCCAGTAGCTGGCTTCTCTACGATCAGAGCAAGCCCGTCACA
>JBBRGK010000377.1:0-4057 GCA_038240805.1 Dehalococcoidia bacterium
CGTTATCGAGCCGTTCTTTGCTCTTCACACCCGGGAGCACCTGTATAACGAAGGCCAGCGGCGCGGACTCATGATCTGCGAAGTAACCTCGCCAGCCGATATCGCGGCGAGTCCGCAGCTGGCTGAACGCGGGTTTTTCGACCGGGTGGAGTATCCTGCGCCGGGTTCGACCGTCTCCTGTCCAGGTGCCCCGTTTCGGCTCTCGCGAACACCCTGGCAGGCGACCCGTCCCCCGCCGCGGATTGGTGAACACAACCGCGAAATCTACTGCGAGGAACTCGGCTTGACCGCTGCGGAGTTGGCTGCGCTCTGTGGCGCGCGCGTGATATGACGCAGACAAGAGACACGAACCCAACTGAATTCAGCGCCAATGCGGTCTTTGCCGGCGTACGAGTCGCTGATTTCTCGTGGGTGGGCGTCGGCCCGATGGCGGCGCAGAACCTTGCGTTTTACGGCGCCGAGGTCATTCGGGTTGAGTCGGAACACCGTCCGGACACCTTTCGCAGCGGTGGACCGTTCCGTGAAGGCACTACCGGCTACGATCGCAGCGCGTACTGGGCCAACTACAACCGCAACAAGAAGGGGATGACCATCAACCTTGCGAACCCCGCCGGGCGCAGGGTCGCGCGCGAGCTCATCGCCGTCAGCGACGTGGTTACCGAGAGCTTCACCCCTGGCGCGATGCAGCGGTTGGGTCTGGACTACGACGCTTGCCGACTCATCCGGCCCGACGTGGTGATGATCAGCATGTCGCTCGCGGGGCAGGATGGTCCCTGGGCCGCGTACCGGGGCTTCGGGTTGATCCTGCAGGCGCAGGCTGGATTCACTCACCTCACCGGCTGGCCCGATCGGCCGCCGGCGGGTACGGGCGTGGCGTACACGGACTGGGTCGCGACGCACTTCGCAGCGACCGCGCTGATCGCAGCCCTGGACCATCGCCGCCGTACCGGGGAGGGCCAGTATATCGACCTCTCGCAACTCGAATCGTCTGTGTATGGCCTCGATGCGGCCGTGGTTGATGCGTTGGTGAACGGAGCGTTGGCCAAGGACACAGGCGCCGCCCGGATTGGCAACCGGCACCAGTGGGCAGCTCCTCACGGTGTCTACCCCTGCGCGTTGGAGGCAGATCCACCGGCTGGGTCCGAGGCGACTCGCTGGTGCGCCATAACGGTATTTGATGACGGTCAGTGGCAGGCGTTGTGCAGAGCCCTACCAGAGGCCGGACTGGATGCAGAGCCTGCGTTCAGAACTCTGCTCGGTCGCCGCGACAACGAAACCCTTATGAACGAACGCATTGGTTCGGCCACAGCGGTAATCCCCGTTCACGAGTTAGAACGCCGTATGCGTGCCGTCGGTGTTCCCTGCTCTCGCGTTGCCACCGTTGCGGACGTCGAAGAGGACGAGCAACTGCGCCATCGGGGCCACTTTGCCTTCAGCGACCACCCGATCATTGGCAGGCTCGACTACGATGCTCCGGCCTACAGGCTCTCAGCCGCCCCGCTATCGCCTGACCGCCGGGCACCGCTGATGGGAGAGCACAATGCGGAACTCTGTGGTGGCTTGCTCGGCTATGATGCGGATGCGCTGGCGACACTGGTCGCCGAAGAAGCACTAGAATGACTTATGTTCGAATTTTGATATACTAGCGCTGGCCCTGTTACAATGGTTATAGCATTACAACTCGGAGTTCATGTCTTGCATCGATGGATCATTCGGCTGCTTTTTGCCAGCGCCGCCGTCACGTCGCTCGTGGTCGCGTCCACTTCAGGCACATCGCCAACCTCGGCCCGCACGGCTGACACGGCGGCGGTAGCGGGCACCGATCAGGAAGATCCGCAACCGGTGTTGCCGATGCCCGTTCGTCTGGTCATTCCATCGCTACGGGTGAATGCCTTGATCGAGGACGTGGCGTTCGATTCAGATGGCGGCATGGCCAGCCCTGGCGGACCGGACACGGTCGGCTGGTTCGCACCGGGTTTTCGCCCCGGCGATCCCGGCAGCGCGGTGATTGCGGGTCACGTCGACTGGGTAGATCGGGCGGCGGTCTTCTGGTTCGTGAAAGATCTCGCGCCAGGCGATGAGGTCGATGTGATCTACGACGATGGCTCTTCGGCAGCCTTTGCTGTAGACGGGGTCGAAAGCTACAGCGACACCGACGCACCAATGGACCAGATCTTCGCCGCAGGAGATGTTCCGCACCTTAATCTGCTGACCTGCGGCGGCACATTCAACCGCGCGACACACAACTACGATCATCGCACCGTGGTGTATACAACGCTTATTCAGCCGTAGTCCCATCAGCGCGAACGCAGACGCGGGTCGAGGAAATCGCGCAGCGCATCGCCGAGCATGTAATAGCTGAACACAGTTACGAAGATCGCGAAGCCCGGCGCGATCGCCATCCAGACATCGTTCTGCAGATAGTCGGTACCGATGCGGATCATCCCACCCCAATCGGGCGTCGGCGGCTGAGTCCCAAGACCAAGGAAGCTCAAGGTTGCCTCAAGCAGAATCGCCTGGGCGCCCGCGAGCGAGGCCGCGACGATCAGCGGGTTGGCGATGTTGGGCAGGATGTGCCGGAACATCACCCGTGTTCGGGAAGCGCCGATCACCTCAGCGGCGCGAACGTACTCAAGCGCCTTCGCCTGGAGCACCTGGCCGCGGGTAAGCCTGAAGTAAAACGGTATGCCGAGAACACCGACTGCAATTGTGGCGCTCGTGAAGCCTGCGCCAAGGACAGCCACCAGCGCTATTGCCAGCAGGAGTCCTGGAAAGGCGAGCTGGGCATCTATGTAGCGGCCGAGAAGCCAATCGACCCAGCCGCCGAAATATCCGGCAACCAGGCCCATGACAACGCCGGACAGCAGCGCGATGCTAACCGCCAGAATGACGACCCGGAACGAAACCTGAGTGCCCTTGATCACCCGGCTATACAGGTCACGGCCGAGGTTGTCGGTGCCAAGCCAGTGGCGGCCGGACGGATTCTGCAACGCCTGCGCCGGGTGCGTGGCGGTTGGGGTATAGCGGGTTAGCGCATCAGCTGAGATTGCCACCGCCACCAGGACCAGCAAGACGGCTGTGAAGGTGCTCAGCAGCCGGTAGCGGTTGATGAAGTGCAGGACCGCGTGAGGTCGACGCGATCCACCCCCGTCTAGTGGATACGCGCCGGCAGCAGCTGGTTGCTCACCCGCGACCATAGCTGATCCTCGGGTCAAGATAGGCGTAGGCGATGTCTACCACCAGGTTCGCAAACATAAACGAGAAGGCCGCGATCAGCACCACGGCCTCCACCACCGGGTAGTCTCTCCGGCCAAACGCGTCGATGGAGAGACGGCCCACCCCTGGCCAGCTGAACACGGTTTCTGTCACTACCGCGCCTTCCCAGATCCCTCCGAGCGCGAGCCCGACAATTGTCACCACGGGCAGCAGAGCGTTTCTCAACGCATGGCGGATCACCACCGTCGCCGGTGACAGCCCCTTGGCGCGAGCCGTGCGAATGAAGTCGGTGTAGAGCGCTTCGAGCAGGCTTGAGCGGACGAACCGTGAAATGTTGGCCGCAGCGAACAGGGCTCCGACCGAAGCAGGCAGTACCAGATGTCTGATGTTCTGGCCGGGGTTCTTTGAGAACTCGACGAAGCCTCCGGGCGAAAACCATCGGAAATGGAGAGCGAACACGAGGATCAGCAGGGTGGCCAGGAAAAACCCCGGCAGCGAAACGAAGACGAGGGAAAACACAGTCGCGAATCGTCCAAACAGGCTGTCTCGGAACACTGCTGCGGTCGTGCCGATCGCAAGCGCTCCCACTATCCCGATCAGAAAGCCGGTAAGGCCCAGTTCGAGGGTCGCGGGTAGACGCTCTGCAATCGCCGTGCGGACCGGCTCACGGCTGCCCAGAGAGCGACCGAAATCCAGTTGCACCACCCGGCCCAGCCACTTCACGTACTGCACCGGCACGGGCTGATCCAGCCCGAGCTTATGCCGGTAGGCGACGACGTTTTGAGGGGTCGCCTCTTCACCGAGGAACGCCTTTACCGGGTCACCGGGAATCGCGCGTACG
>JBBRGK010000378.1:0-4054 GCA_038240805.1 Dehalococcoidia bacterium
CGGCAAAACGATCCGACGTTGCCGGCACTCGTTCACCACCAGCGCGGCCAGATAGGCGAACCGCTCCTCCTCGATGGCTTGCGGTAGCAGCCATGCCGCCAGCTCCACCGCGGGGCGTGTGCCGAACGGACGAAGCCGCAACCTGTTCTGCAGCTCAGCTGCATGACACCGGCGGTTCCGCTCGGCAGTCAGATATTCGTCTGCCGCTTCCGGAAGAACGCCGATCTGGTCAGCTACAAATTCGAGCATCGATCTTGGCGGGTGCTCACCGGCACGCAGGGGACGTCCCGGGTAGCGCAGGTAGCAAAGCATGAGCGCATGACCGAGCCGGTTGTGATCCCCACGGCAGCGCCGGATCGCCGCCAGATCCGCATCGGACAACGTGTAGTGGCGCACCAGCTCACGCTGGTCGCTCGGCGGATCGAACAGATCGATGATCTGAGTTTCGGTCAATTGCTGTCGTCGCGCCACTCACGCCTCCTGGACTTTCATGGCGATAGACCATCCGATCCGGGCCAAGGAGTCGAGCAAGGTACTGCGTTTGATGCCGAAGGTGCGACAGACCGCCGCCTTCGTGGCGCCGTCGTCCAGTGCCGCGATCACAGCGCCGAGCTTCTCGGCATCGATCGCCACGGGCCGTCCGCCGCGGCGCCCGCGACGGCGTGCCGCCGCTAGCCCCGCCTGCACCCTCTCCTGGATCAGCGCCCGCTCGAACTGCGCAAGTGCGCCGAATATCTGGAACAGGAACTCACCTTGGGGTGTCGTGGTGTCCATCTGCTCGGTCAACGAGCGAAACGCGATACCGCGCTTTTTGAAGTCGGTCACCGTGGCGAGGAGGTGCGGCAGCGAGCGGCCGAGCCGATCCAGTTTCCAGACCACCAGGCAGTCACCAGGTCGAACGAAAGCCAGTGCCTTTGCCAAGCCCGCGCGATCACCACGGCTGCCGCTGGCCCGATCTTCAAACAAGTGACGCTCATCGACGCCGGCGGCGAGGAGCGCGTCACGTTGCAGGTCCAGAACCTGACGGTCGCCGTCGGTTGAGACGCGCATATAGCCGACGAGCATGTGCGGAAAACCTAAGCCTAGGGGTTTCCGCATAATGCTTCATTCCGACATGGTTTGTCGTGCAGTTTTTAGGCTGAAAATCATCATCCGCAGGCGCCACAGACAGCCTGCCGGAAATCACCTGTTTGACGTCATCGCTGCCCGCGCCGCAGCAGACCGTGGGAGCGACCCAACCTCCTGTTTTGGTTCAAGAGTTGCTCAGGTCTCTTCCCGCTTTGTCCGCTTAACTGTAAAATCCGGGCATTTCGTTCGTTCTGGCCAGTAAGCTCCGCAACGTCCATGAAGGGCACCGGGATCAACTCGGCAATCATTAAGCGCTTTGCCTCGTTCATGCGGTCATGGTCATTGGCCAGCGCCCGAACAGCCTCTACCGTCCAATGCCGTTGCAAGGCACCAAGCAGTATCACCTCTTCGCGCCTCAGGCCGGCAATGACGTCGGCGTGCCGAAGGAACTCATCAGCATAGAGAGCTTGCTGGTGGACCTGCCCGACAATGACCTTGGCCATAAGCCGCAGGTTCAGGCGCGCGGCACCTTCCTGCGCGGCACGGCCGTAGCGGAGCAGCACGGCGGCGGCTTCCTCCACCTCGGGGACGCTCAACGTCTTTTCGCCCCGGCTCAGCTCATCAAGCAGGATGTCGCGCGCCCGCTCCGCCCGCCGGCGCTGCACCTGCTGGACCACAACGGCGAACCCAGCTCCGGCCAGGTTCCCCATAAACCACCCGCCCACGCCGAATGCGTCCCCCACGACGGCGCTCAGCAACGCCGGCAACTGTTCCTGCATCGTCTCCCGACCCGTTCACCCTGGCTCTGGGCAGCCTACCATGGCCCGTTTTACAAACCCAATTGTCCGTCTGATGGTTTGTAAAATGGCGGCATCGACCTTCCTGGGTAGCTGGGGGTTTTGCGCCAGCCGCTTTCTACTTCCGCGTAGTCAGGGCCAAGGCTCGGACCTGCGGACTGTGGAACGGACGGCAACCTAATTGATCGACCGAGTCAAAGAAGCAGTGCTGGGATCGTAGGCGTAGTCGGTGATCGTACCGTCCTTGATCCGCTCAATGGCTTCGTCGATGACGAAGATGGGCACAAGGAACCATTCTCTCGGAACGACTGGTTGGCCGAAGCGGTCCGCTATTTCTATGTCGAGCCGAGCTTTGCCAAAAACGCGGTGAATCACGTTCTCGAGCCTCGTCCGGTTTACATTGAACAGCTCGTAGGTCGCGACAGTCTCGACGTCAGCCATTAGGAACGTCGGGTCCGTGCGAGCATTGGCAATCCGGCGCGCAACGTCGCCGCTAGTCACGCCGATCTTGTGTAAGACGTTGCGGTGCGCCTGCACGGTGGGGTGCTGGGACTTGCTCCGCAGCACATAGACGATTCCGCTTGCCTCATCCCCATCCTCCGTCTGGTCGGCAAAAAGCGGACCCGCGGAAGGCTCCACGATCCGCCGCCCGGCTGCATCCTGCTGCAGCGCCTTCTGAAAAGAGCGCATCAGCAGATTGCTTTCGGTTCCGTTGTCGAAAATCACCCGAAGGCGGGCATCGATGTTGCCGTGCTCGTTGGTGAACGGCTCCTCCATCGAGGCGACATAGGCTTTCTGCCCGCCTAGGATGTAGAGCCGGCCCGTTGCAATCTCTGACTTCCGTTCGAACCGTCTGGTCTGCCGCAGGCCGCTGCCGAGTTCGGCCTGCGCCTGTTCGAACAGGGGCTTGAAGTGTCCGAAGTCCTCGCAGCTCTGCCGGTTGGCGATCTCGTCGGCCGCTTTCTTCTCGGCCGCGGAGCGGACATGGCGCAGGTCGGTGATGTCTGCCGGCCCGGCATCGACGCCGAGCTCGGCTAGAAGCGCATCGTCATCAAGATCGTCCAGAACCCCCGCTGGCACCGCCGATCCCTGGGCAAGAAGCCCCTGATGATCGAACGGTTCGAGCAAATGGCGGCACTCGTCCAGATCGCGAAGACGATCAAGGCGGACCGCATACAGCCGCTCGAAGATATCGCGATCTTCCCCGTGCATGGGCGCTCGCCCATGCTGTTCGGCGAATTTCTGAATCTCCTCGAAGCCCGCGATGATGCGCTCCTCGCGCGGCGTCTGGCTGGAGACGCCTTTAGCTTCGACCTCGACGCCGAGCTCATCGAGAAGCGCGTCATCCTCGTCGGTATAGTTATGCACGGGCGGCTTCCGCCTTCATGCGGGCGAGGTAGGCAACCCCTTCGGCCATCCGCTTCTCCCAGGCGTCCGGCGACGTGATCGAGGGCAGGCGGCCACGCTCTTGCTTGAACCTGAGCGCGCGCCTGGCAAGGTCCCGGGCCTCCTCCATGGTCAGGTTGACACGTTTGGCGGCGATCACCGCCTCAACTTGCCTCAGGCTCTCCTCCGTCATGGCCTTGGCGAGGATTGCGTAGGCCTCGCCAAACGGATTGATGCGGTCGATCAGGTCGATGTCCAACTCGCCCACCTGCATCGCGAACTTGCGCACCCCATCGACGAAGGCGGTGTTCAGGCTTCCATCCTCCGTAGGGCCGCCGGCCGCGATTTCCTTGGCCTTCTGGGTAAGGTTGAGCGCGGCTACGGCGTGCTGGCGAACGGCCTCCTGGTCCTGCTCGTCCAGATCGGGGTATTTGTCCTTAATGATCTTGCCCATTCGGAGCTGGGTCAGCTCCTCGGGGACCAGCTCGGGGTCGAACAGCCCGCGCTCGACCGTACTTTTGTCCTGCACAAAGGTGGCGATGACCTCGGTCAGGTCCTGTTGGCAGATACGCTGTGCCTCCTCGCTCTTGGGCGTGACGAGGCCTTTTATCTCGATCTCGAACCGCCCTTGCTTCTCACTGAAGCCAACGTTGCAGCGTGCCGGGTCGTAGCCGCTTTCGCCGTAATCAAATCCGGGCGTTGGCCCGCTGCCCGGGTTCTTCGGCCTGAATTCGAAGCGGGGCGCCAGCACCTGCTCCATCAACAGGCTTGCCGCAATCGCCTTCAGTGTGTCGTTGACGGCT
>JBBRGK010000379.1:0-4045 GCA_038240805.1 Dehalococcoidia bacterium
CTTTCAATGATATGCTCGACGGCCTTGATGCAGCACACGAGCGGCTGCGTGCCGCGTTCGAGTCACAGCGACGTTTCGTCGCCGACGCGTCGCACGAGCTGCGTACGCCGCTAACGACGATTCGCGGCAACGTCGATCTACTGCGGCTGGAGGACCAGGACGCGAGTCCTGATCAGCAGGAGGCCCTGTCAGATATCGCAACAGAGGCGGAGCGCATGAGCCGCCTCGTCAATAACCTGCTTGCGCTCGCCCGGGCCGATAGCGGTGTGCATATCGCCAGGCACCAGATTGATGTGCATTCGGTCGTGTCTGAAGTGTTCCAGAAAGCGTCCAGGCTCGCAGATCACGTCGATTTGCGTCTCGGCGAGTCGACAGGCGGCCTCGTGGTCGGAGACCGGGACTACCTGGTCCAGTTACTGTTCATCCTGGTAGACAACGCTCTCAAGTACACGTCCACAGGCGGCATCATCACTATCTCCACGTCACTGGCAGGCGGCAAATTGCGGCTCGCAGTGGAGGACACGGGCGTTGGCATCGACCCGGTCGACCAGGCGCGAATCTTTGATCGGTTCTACCGGTCGGATCGCTCACGCCACGGTGAAGGCACCGGTCTCGGGCTGGCGATCGCGCGCTGGATCGCCGGGGAGTTCGATGGCTCGATCGAGGTGCAGAGCCAGCCTGGCAAAGGCAGTACCTTCACGCTTGTGTTGCCAGCGATCGCTGAATCCATCGCGGACCGGCTGCATGCGACTGCGGCCACTGCAGGAGACTGACGGTGGTCTCGCAAATCTTTGCACCCGGACACCGGTAAATGACTGTAGCCGAGCTTCATTCCGTTGCTCCGGCGCCTCCGGCCCATTACAATTAAATTTCAGGGGATTCATGCTCGCGGCGAGCACTGAGATGGGACCATGGCGATCATAGACGGAGGCATTCCGCCGGGCCGCGCCGCCAGTGAACGGGGAGCGACGCCGGACCAGGAAACAAACGCCCGCAGCCTGTCAGGCACGGTTGCGGTGACAGCATGTCCTGCACTGGGTATTTTCGACGACCGCAGCACCCGCCTCCTGGGCATATCTAACGACCATCGCTGTTACGCCGCTCACTTGCCGCGCCGGATCCCGTTGGAGCACCAGACCGGATTCTGTCTCACCGACACCTATGAGCGCTGCCCGCTCTGGAACCAGTCCGCTGATCGCTCGTTCACCTTTGCCCCCGCTGCAAACGCCGCGAAGAGGCACAAACTCCGAGCGCCCCGATTCTCCCGAAATAACTTCAGGCCTAGTCTGCCACATCTCAGCCTGGCGGCGCTGCCTTTGCTGCGAACTATGTCGAATGTACATCCGAGATTCTCGCGCCCTCGCTTACCCCGCGGACACATCTCGATCCCGTTGGTACGCCGCCCGCTGCCGAAGGTGCGTCTGCCTCGCCCACGCATTGCACTGGTGCAGCTGAAAAGTCTCGCGCCGGGACTGCACCTTCGGCCGACGGGTCCGATCCTCGCTCAGGATCCCGCACGGGTCAGACACCGGCGGCGTTTCGTGTTGCCCGCTGCGGTAGCCGGTCTGCTGGTCCTCGCAGTGGCGCTCGGCGGAGGACTGATCGCCTTCAGGGCGAACCGCAGCTCTTCTCCACAGATCGTCGGGAGTCCAGTTGTTGCCGTCACTGCGGTAAGCCAGCCGGCGATTGCTGAGGCGACTCCCTTCGCTCTCGCCACCCCGGCGCCGTTGGCGAGCGCGATCGCCGATGACCGGGTTCTCAGACCTGGCGCCGTGCTCGCCCAGCGGCTGAACGTCTCGCTCGACGGCTCAGACGCCGGTAATACCGTCGTGTCCAGTCACGCGACCTCGACGATCGGATGCGACCGTCCGTTCCTCGATATCTATGCCTACGACACTGTGGCAGGTCGCTTTGCTGATGTTTACGACGCCACGGCGGGCGGTACCGACACGCCGCTGCTGGCAACGGCGTCGAGTGAGCAGGGCTGCTTCCCGCGCGTGGGCTTGCTCGACAGCCGTACGTTTGAGGGTATAAACAGACCGGTGCTGATCACGACCGTTCTGTCGGCCACCCGTACGCACGTGGTCGCGATCGGCGTTCCCGCGCAGGGCCCGCAGGGCATATTAAGTGCAAAGCCGCGAGTGATGCTCGACCTCTTCGCAGGCCCGGATGCCGTTGTTCGTGTCCTTGACTCACCAGCGCGCGTCGAAATCAGTGAGCCGGCATTTGCGCCAGATATTGCAGCCCTGACCGAACCCGGCATGGGTTCAGTCGGTGCGTTTCGGCAGGTGCTCGGAGGTCAGGCCGGCCGTGTGGCCGTCATTATGCATTCGCTCACTCCAGGCTGTTATAGCGGCACGGTTGTGGCGCGTCTGGAATTGAACGGCGAGCGGTGGTTGCGAATCAAGTGTCCCGCCGGCAGCAGCACTGCCGATGCTGTGTTCGTGCTAGCGGACGGCGCCAGCATCTCTCCGGCCGGCGCCGCGTTCGAATCAATTCAGACGGGAGACCCGATAACGGTCGTGGCCGATGGCATGGTGCGTTCGCCCGCAGATGCACACAGCGCGGTTGCTATCGCCTCCTCCGTGCAGCTGACCGGAGCCGGGGCGGCACGCTTTGTGCTGTCTCCAACAGCGACAACTGCTGTGGGCCCGGCCCCCACAGCCGCTGCCTCGGCGACCACTGTTCCGACCGTTGCGCTGCCGGCTCCGAGGCCAGCTGTAACAAATGGCGCTCCGGCTGCGCCTGCTCCCGTCGTAATCGCGCCACGTCCGGCTGCGCCCGCTCCGGTGGCGCCCCAGCCTGCCATCGTGGCGCCGCGTCCGGCCGCGCCTGCACCGGCTGCGGTCGCGCCCGCCCCCATTACGGAGCCGGCCCCGCTTCCTGTTGCCCCGCGCCCTGCACCGGCGACCGTGACGGCACCTGTGATTTCCACCCAGCCGCCAACGCCGCCGCCCGCAGCGGGAGGATTGGCGCCTGCGCCTACTGCTCCGACTTCGGCGCCTCCGGCTGGCGGGCTGGCTCCGCCGACCGTGACACGATAAGGCACAGTGAGCAGCCGAAACAGTTCCCAGTCCTCGGAATCAATCCAGCCTGGCATCGGAGCGCATGAAGTTGGTTCGACCAGGTAGGCGCCCTGTCTCTGTTCTGACCGTAGCTATGGCGTGCCTCTTGGCCGGGGTCTTAGCCGGTAGCCGGCCACTGCCCGTGCAGGGTACCGGCGCGCCTAAGCCCGGCTATACAGTGATGCCTGCGGGCTGGAACCTGATCTCATCGGCGACCGCAGTGAGCCTTGACGTGCCTTCGGCCGGGCCATCGCTCTACACGTTGCAGCCCGGCGACGCGAGTTATCAGACGCTAAACTGGCAGCAGCTTCAGGCCGGCTACGGATACTGGGCGCTGTTCCGCGAGAACACGGCAGTGCACCTGCCGCCATCTTCGCAGGAGAGCTACAGCGTCGATGTCCCGGCCGGCCAGTGGGTCATGGTCGGCAATCCGAGCACCTCCGGCTCGGCGAGGCTAACCGGCGTCGATCAAGCGTTCATCTATTCCGCGCTCAGCGGCTATCGCGCCGATACGCTGATTCCTGTCGGCTATGGCGCCTTCGTGCTCTCGAACCGCGGCGGCAGGATCACCGTCTCGGCCGGCCCGGCCGACTCACCGGAAGTGGATTACCCGGCCTGTTGCCGTATTGGCAGCGGTGACTACGGCGGCAATGCCCAAATCGAGATCCTGGATGATTCACCGTTTGCCCTGTTCTATGGTGTCCGTGCCGTAGCCGCTACCGGTGCCTTTCCCCTCGCCACGCCGAACAACTACGCCTACGGTGCCATTGCCGCCTGCACAGCCTGCGACGAGTACACCTCACCACCGGCGGCCTGCCGTAGCTCGGCATCGATGCGAACCGTCGACGTTGCTCCGGGAGAGTACCTGATCCGCCTGACGACCGATGGGCCGCGCGTGCCAGACATTATTCTTCAGGTTACGCTGGAGCCGAACACCCACTATTACTTCTGCCGCTGGATCGGAACAGGACGGACGTGAA
>JBBRGK010000380.1:0-4041 GCA_038240805.1 Dehalococcoidia bacterium
CAACCTCGACACCGTCAACCTCCACTGAGCCTTCGATATAAGTTTCAAGCGCGTTGATGCAGCGCAAAAGCGTCGTCTTGCCACTCCCGGATGGGCCAATGATGCTGACCACATCGCCGCGCTTGACGTCGAGATCGATGCGGTCGAGCACGGAGACGGCTCCGAAACTCTTTTTGAGCCCCCGGATACGGACGACCGGACGGTCGGCGGCGCTCCTGTCCAGGGAGGGGCTAATCGCGGATGTAGGCAAAGCGCGCCTCCAGGGTTCGGCTCAACTGGGAAAGGGAGTAGTTGATGGCAAAGTATATTAGCGCGCCGAGGATATAGAGCGGCATTGGCTCGTAGGTCCGGCCGATCACCTGCTGAACCGCAAGCATCAGGTCGACGATGCCGACCAGTGACAACAGCGCCGTGCCCTTGACCGCATCGGTTACACTGTTGATCCAGGGCGGCAGGAAACGCCGCACCGCCTGTGGAAAGATCACGTAAATGAGCCGCTGCCGGAAGGTCAGCCCGATGGACTTTCCAGCCTCCATCTGTCCGTGGTGGATCGACTGCAGCGAGCCGCGTACGATCTCGATCACTTGGGCGGTCGAGAACAGGACTAATGCCGACACGCCGGCAGTGAAATTGTTGATCTTGAGGCCGATGGCCGGCACGCCGTAGTAGACGAAAAAAATGAGGACCAGGATCGGAATCCCGCGGATCACATCCGAGAAGATCCGGACGACGAGGCGCACGGGCAGGGGGCCATAAGTGACACCGACGCCCATGACCACGCCCGCGCTGAGGGAACTAGCAACCACGATCAGCGACACCTCGATGGTAACGAACAGGCCCTTCCAAAGAGACGGGAGCGCGGAGAAGATTGCCGTCAGCATGGGCGCTTACCTTATGGCGAAGCGGCGCTCGAACTGCCGCAGAGCCGCAAGAATGGCGTAGCCGGTGACCAGATACATAGGCGTCACTACGGCATAGACCTCAATGATCCTGAAGGTGTTGAAGTTGATCCACTGCGCGCCGTAGGTCAGCTCCGGCACTGCCAGGACCGAGGCGACCGAGGTGTCCTTGAACAGCGACACAAAGGTGTTGCTGAGCGCCGGCAAGACGATGCGTAACATCGTCGGCAGCCGCACGTGGATCAGTCGCTGCAGCGGGTTGAGCCCGATCGCCTTGCCGGCGTCCACCAGCCCGCGTGGAATGGCAGCAAGACCGGCGCGGAAGACTTCGACCAGATAGGCCGCGGCATAGACCGACAGCGTCGCGATGAAGGAGGTGGTCGCGCTGTACTGCAGATCAACGACCGTCGGAATGCCATAGAAGACGAGATAGACAAGCAGCAGCAAGGGTGCATTTCGGATGAATTCCACATACATGCTGACGAGCGTGCGCACGACGCGGCCGCCCCACTCGTAGAGCAGCGCCAGCGCCAGCCCCACAACGACGCCGATGGAGATGGAAACCACCGCCAGCTCGAGGCTCAGCAGGAGCCCCCACTCGAGCTTGTCGAAATACCTCCATATCAGCCCGAAATTGAGGTGATACATCCGCCGGTTGGTCTCCGATCGGGGAGCGGCTCTGCGCCGCCCCCTTGGTTAGCCACGCGGTCAGATGTAGGGGAAGCCAGGCGTGTGGGTCGGAACGTCCTGTCCGAAATACTTCTTGAAAGCTGGGTAATAGAGTTCGTTCTCGTGCCCGAACATGGCGCAGGTGAAACACTGGTCGACAAAGGTCAGCCAGTCGAGATCGCCCTGCGGCAGAGCTGCTCCATACAGCATAGTGCGCCACCATTTGCCTGCGTCGGCGTATTTGTCGGGCGTCTGCGCAACCATCCAGCGCACAGTCGAGAGGTCGACCGCCGCTGCATCCACGCGATGCGATGCCAGCGCCTGGATCACGTTGGCCTGGGTGTCAAGTTGTGTCACTACCGCTTCTGGCAGCACCTCGTGCACGCCTTCCTCGGCACCCACGTTCTGCAGGATCGAGACACGGGCCGAGGTTCCCATCGCCTTGAGCTGGTCGAAATTCTTGCCGTCAGCTCCAGGTAGCGTGAGCAGCGCCACGCCCTCCACGTAGTAGGGGCGGCTGAAATTGACGAGCTGTGCACGGTTCGACGATATCGTCATGAATTGGATGGTGATATCGACCTTGTTGGTGGTGATGTTGGGAATCCGAGCCGCCGGATCCTGCTGCACGAACTCGATTTTGGTCTCATCGGCGAACAACCCTTTGGCAAGAATCTGCCCCATGGTGATGTCCATGCCAACGAGGTTGCCGGAGGCGTCCTCGAAATGCCATGGCGCGTTGGTCGAGCCAGTGCCAACGATAACATGGCCGCGGTCGAGCACTTCCCTCAACTTGCTGTTAGAGTCGGCCGCGGCATAGGCTTTCTTGGCGTCCGGGATTGCGGTGGCTCCGGCTAGCAGCGCCCCACCCGCAAGGCCAAGAGCACCAACCTTCAGGAAGTTGCGACGTTCGGTGAGATCAGTCATCTCATCTCTCCCCATGTTCCCAATGACGAAGGGTGTTTCCATGGCCCCTCGATGCGCCGACTCGCGTCGACGTCATTCGTGCATCTTACTCCGGCCACCGTGCCAGATAGGCGACGCCACGGTTGCGGCGCTCTTCGAGCGGGGTAGCAATGATCTCGTTCGATTCGCGGGCACGCTGCAGTTCCTCAGCAAGCCGGCGCGCGACAATCTTCTCCTCGCCGGGGTGGAGGTTGCAGGGGTCCAAGTAGAACAGGCCCTTCTCGACCAGGTGGTCGCGGACGATCACGGGCGGGTCGCCGCGGCTCAGCGCATCGCTCAAGTCCCAGGCGGTGATGTGCGCTTCAGTCGGTGACACCGAGACCCTGAGCCTATCGAGCGGATTGTTCGTGGGATCGGGCTCGATGACCGCGGTGACGCCCGGCTGCCCGCTCAGCGTTTCCTGCCAAAGCTTGAGGTAGCCGGTTTCGCGCTGACGAATGCCTGCGTGATCGCGCTTCTCCCAGGCCTCGAGAGCGGCGATCGTACCGACGATGCTTTCCTTGCCGACCTTCATGCCGCGGCCAATGCCGTGGTTCTGCATGAATGCCGCCCTGACCAGCTCCGTGCTGCCGGCCACGACACCTGCGGTCGGGCCGCCCAGGAACTTATGGGCGGAATAGAGGGCAACGTCCGCGCCGCGGGCGAGGAACCCCTTGAGATCGTATTCGGACGCGGCGTCTACAATCACGGGCACGCCGTGGGCGTGGCACACCTCGGCAAATTCTTCGAGTGGGATAAGGCCGTAATCGACGACGTGGTGCGAAACGACGTAGACCGCCGCCGCCGTCCTCTCGTTGAGCGCTCCTTCCAGCTGGTAGCGCCGCGCGAAGGTCGCCTGGCCGACCGGCGCGACCTTGGCACCTGCGAGGCGGATCGCCTGCTCGACCGGCGCGCCGTAGCTGGCCATATGCCCGACCATGATCGGGACTTCGTTCTTCAGGTTCGTCGTATCGGGCAGGCGCTCGATCGCGGCCGCATCGGTTTTCGTCATCGCGCCAGCGACCGCAACGGAAATGCCAGCCGAGCAAGAAGCCGTAACGAACCCTGCTTCGGCACCGCATAGCCGGGCGATTGCGGCGCTGGCGCGCTTTTGCAGTTCATCAATCTCGACGAACTGCGGCAGCACGGCCGCCACCGCCTCTATCGCCTCGGGGACCACGATCGAGGCCCCCAACGCCGTCATTGTGCCGGAGACGTTGATCACTGGCCTGATACCCAGGTGCTGGCGAATGTTCGAGATCGTCATGCCGTACCTTTCCTGACGGGTCGATGTGCCGGACCTTCCACAAGAGGGCAATTCGGCCGCCAGGCCATACGCCATCTCCAAGGCGATCGGTGCTCCGATTTCGACGGTCTATGCAATCATCGGAGAACTGGTCGAAAAGGGGCTGCTGAGCCGGCGGGATGATAGCACCGTTTGGCTTGGGTCGCGCCTCCACTACTACGGGCTTGCCTATGCCAGCTCGCTCGACTTCCTCAGCGAGGCGACCCAGGAGATGCATTCGCTTTG
>JBBRGK010000381.1:0-4040 GCA_038240805.1 Dehalococcoidia bacterium
AGTCTGTATCAGCGATCGCGAAGAGCCGGGTAGCCGATCGGCTGAATCCAGCAAAATCGAAAGGCGGCAGGCACTGTGAGGGACCCGCCGCCTTTCGATTTCCCTTCAGCGAGGCTGCTTTGGAAGCGCGAAAGGTGACCGACTCAGTGGTGGCGAATTGTTGCGTCAGCGTTTCACCAAGGTGATTTCGTGAAGCACGAACTGTGGCACATCAGGAGTGCGTACAGTCTGCTTAAGCGTTAGCGCCGAGGAGTCAAACCGCACCTCATCAAATACCCAGTCGCCAGCAAAATCTCCACCATAAACGTCGTCTGTTTTATGGGCGGCGAATCCATCTCCATCGTTGGATTTCAACCCGAGAAGGTTGCCGCTCGGTCGCGTCATGACGAGCACCGTTGCCTCGCTGCCCAGGTCGGCAGGATACTCGATCTTGCAGGTGACACCGGGTAGCACATGAAACTGCACCGTGAAGTACACGGTGAGCTGATTTTCTGCGGTCACTTCTATCGCCGTGATATCAAGCGTGGTCATCTCCATCTTCCCGTCTGGTCCCTGGCAAGGAGGGAACGGCTTCGTGTCTGGTATATGCAACTCCCGCCGCTCGCCAAGGGCAAGCAGTGGCACGATCGTCGCGACGGCGGGCGGGGCAGTGGCCACAAATGATGCGGGGCTCGGACTTGCTGCAAGCGGTGCCCTGGTGCTGGGTGCGGCGGCTGCCACCGACGAGATCTGGCTCGGCTTAATCGCGGCCGATGCAGTGTTCGCCGCAGCCACAGCCGGAGTGCTCGCTCCTTCCGGCGCTTCCACGGTTGACCTCGTAGCGCCAGCCACCGTCCCCGCCGGCGCTGTCTGCGCTGCCACGTCGTTGGCAACGGCTGACGGGTGTTTGCCTGAGGTGACGACCATGGCGATGACGGCTACTGCGGCGGTCGCAAGCAACACGACGACGGCGGAGAGCGCGGCGACCGGGACTCGACGGCGGCGCGGTAGTGGCGGCGCAACGATCAGCGGCACGGGCTGCGCCGTTACTGCCAGCGGCACGGCGCCGGTGAGGGCAGAGAGGAACTGCGCGGCCGAGGCGGGCCTATTCTCCGGTGTCTTCGCCAGGGCGCTGTCGATGGCGTTATAGACCGGCTCGGGCAGACCGGGTCGCAGCATCCGCAGGGGGGGAGGCGGCTCATAAGCATGCGCGTGCATCACGTAGCCCGTGTCTCCGACGAATGGGGGCCGGCCCGCCAACAACTGGTAGGTGACCACGCCAAGCGCGTATATATCGGCGGCCGGACCGACGTGCTGGCCGCGCACCTGTTCCGGCGCCATCGTCTCCGGCGTGCCGAGGCTGGAGCCGGTGCGGGTATTCTGTGTCTGGTCCAGCATGCGCACGATGCCGAAATCCATCAGCACAGTGCGGCCGCCCGGATCGCGCATCACGTTGGCTGCCTTGATGTCGCGATGCACCAGCCCGGCGCCATGCAAGTAGTCGATCGCTGAGCAGAGCCCGCCGAGGATCGCGATCACTTCGCCGAGTGGAAGACCCTGCCCGGCGCTGATCAGCCGGGCGAGGGTTGGACCGTCGATCAGTTCCATCGTGAAGTATGGCTGGCCAGCCTCTTCACCGATGTCGAAGAAGGCGATGATATTGGGGTGACGCAACGAGGCCAGCGCCCGCGCCTCGGCCATGAAGCGAGCCCGCAGCGAGGCGTCACCGGCCAGCCGCATCGGCAGCGCCTTCAGCGCCACCTCGCGATCGAGCAACGGGTCCCAGGCACGGTAGACCGTGGCGAAGCCGCCCTCACCCAGCCTGCCAACGATGCTATAGCGGCCGAAGAGTGTATCCGAGCTCATATGACAGGACTCCCCGCTAGCTACAATAGTAGAAAGCTACGGTGGTGAAAAGGTTGTTTCGAATGGCTTTCTGCTGATGAGCCAGCCGTCCCGTGATGAAGTCAGGGCGCTGCGCCTGACCGTTGGGCGCGCCGTGGCACGGCGCATCCACCGGGTCAGCGGTGCGGCCGCAGCCCCCGAGGATGCTTCCGCCTCGATCCTGCTGCTGCGCGAGTATATCCGCCGCGATGAACAGTCGCTGGAAACGTATTTGCAGCACGCTCACCGGTTCAGCGCCGAATGGCAGAAGGCGTTCGCCATGGCGAGCAGCACGGTCTCGCTCACGGCCGAGGAACTGGAGGAGCTGGCGACGCGGTGCCGGCTGCGGCACCTGTTCAACCGGGCCGCTGTGTCCTCAGCTCATTCGGCTGTCCATGTCCGCTCCCCTCGGTTCCGTCGCCGGCACGTCGATCACCTGGCCGTGGCCGCCGCGTCCATCGAAAGTAACAGCCCAGAAGAACGGCGCGTTACGGCTGTGTGGTCGCACACACCTCATCGCCTGGCGGCGAACGCCCGGCTGCGTTGTATGCGAAGAGAACCGCGCAGTAGTCGCTACCTGGCTGGAGGCCGGTGAGTGTGAAACTCGTCGTACCCGCATCGACCGTCTTTACCAATGTATTGGTCGCGCTGTCATAGATCTGGTAGCCATCGACGCCGTTCGAACCGCCGGACCAGTCCAGCCGGATGCTCGTTGAGCTGAGTGCTGTTGCCGTAGAACCCTGTGGCGCTGCGGGCGGTGACAGCGGATGGTCGGACAACGTAGTTGCGCAGGCATCGTTGCTCGGAGCGATCCCAGCCACGTTAAATGCCTCAACATTGGCACAAAAGTACGTGTCGGGAGCCAGCCCGGTGACAACGTACGAGCTACTGCCGCCGGCCAGGGTAGCGATGACTCCTCGCGGTCCCGTCACGCGGATTCCATCTGCGTTACCATCCGCATTGCTCCAGTCAAGACGGATGCTCGTCGCATCAAGAGGCGTTGCCTGTAGGTTGCGAGGAGCAGCCGGAATAATCACTCGTGGCGGAGATGGAGGAGGTGGAGGCGCCTGTGCTAACGAGCGTGCTGGAATGGCCACCAGCATGCTAACAAGCAGCACGCCGAACACGATGGCGAACAGGCAGAGGCGATGACTACATTGGACTGACGTTCGCCTCACCGACCGCTCCTTATGAACGAGATGACGCCATCGGCCGGCGGTCAGGTCGCAGTAACTGCCCCCGGCCGCTTACGGCATCGTCGTGGCGCAGACCTGATCGCCCGGGTCGGAGAGTCCGGCGGAGTTCACTGCGTATACGATCACACAGTAGTCGCCGTTGGGACCGAGCCCGGTCAGTGTAAATGACGTAGTTCCCGGCGGCACGCTTTTCACGGGGCTGCCGGTCGCGACATCGTAGAGAACGAATCCATCGTTGTCTGAACTCCCCGGACTCCAGTCGATGCGAATACTGCTCGAGCTAAGCGCTGTTGCTGCCGAACCCTGCGGCGCGACCGGCGGCAGCAGCGCACTTGCTGCCGCGGTCCTGAAACTCAGCCAGGGTCCTAAACCGGAACAGCCCCCGGCGCCGTTGCAGGCCTGGACGTTCCAGTAATACGTATGTCCCGGCTGCAACCCTTCGCTGGCTGGAACGGATAGGCTGGAGTTCGTTGTGGAAGAGAGAGCAGGCAGCATCGCCCCGGCTGGCGGACCGGCGCCGGCAGCGGGATCGGAGATCTGCACGGTGTACTGCAGCGTGCCGCTGACCGCGTTATCTGGCAGGGTCCACTGCAGCATTGGCGTCACGCTCTGACCTACAGCACCATCGGCCGGTGCAATCTTACTTACGATCGCCGGCACGTCAACTGCAACGGGTGCAACGGGTGCAACGGTTGCCGGCGCGGCAGGCGTGGAAACGGCAGGTGTCGAACGTGGTGAGGTTGCCGTCTGGGTGGTCGCCGGTGACGCTGCCGGCGCCAGGCAACCGACGATCTGAATGGGGCTTGGAGGACCGTCACTGAACTGCTTCGACGGACTGGTCCAATTCACTGTGCCGAAGTACTGGACGCCAGGAGTCGCGGCCATCGTATAGTCGGTCGTCGCTGCATCGATCGAGATATTCAGTGTGTCCGCCACAATGAAGCTGCCATCGAGGCGCTGAGCAGGCCGTGTCGTTACCTG
>JBBRGK010000382.1:0-4037 GCA_038240805.1 Dehalococcoidia bacterium
TCGAGCTTCGGATCCGCTGCGGGCGGCTGGCGAGTGGCTGCTCCCTGCGAGTGGAACTGAACCTGCAACTGGTGGCCGGCGTCGTCGCCCTGTGCCGCTGGTGTCAGCGAGATACCGTCCCAGGCGCCGGCATGATCGCCGCCGAAGTGGATTTTGGGAATATATTCCTTCTGGTAATCGACCGGTGTCAGCTTGATATCGAAGATGCCCGTCTGGTTGAGCATCTGCGCCACCACCTGCACGGTCTGCTGGTAGACAGGCGTATAGCCGTTCGACGGGTAGATAAACTTCACCTGCGGCTTGCCGGTGATGCCGGCAGCGGCGACCAGCTTCTTCGCCTCGGCCAGATCCTGCTGGAAGTACTTTGCGTTGGGGCCGAAGTCTTTGCCAAACGGATCGAGCCATTCCGGCCAGCCAGCGCCGATGTGCGAGTTGATCCGGACCCCCTTCGGCAGTCCGGCCGCCTGGAATTTCTCGGAGTCGGAGATCGTGTCGGCCACAAGCTGGCGGTCAACCATATAGGAGACCGCCTGCCGCAGACGTACATCTTTGAACGGCCCGTCGAAGCCGAAATAAAGCAGCGGCGAATCGGTGCCGTAATCGCCCTGGTACATCCGCAGTTGCGGCAGGTCTTTCTTTAGTTGCAGCACGTCCTCCTGCTTCGGCGTTATGCCCCAGATGTTGCCGGCGCGAAACTGTGCCAGTTGCGTGGCGTACTCGCTCAGGATGGGCAGGCTCCAGCCGTCCAGGAACGGTCGGCCTTTGACGTAGTAGTCGGGGTTCCGCTTGAATTCCAGCCCCACGGACGGCTTGTAACTGTCCAGGATCCAGGGGCCGGCGCCGCGTGCGTCCGTTTTCGGATCGTAGCCGCCCTCCGCCTCCTTCGGGAGTATCCACAGGTTGAGCGCCCGCGAGAGCGTGGCCAGCAGCGGCACATACGGGAACGCCAGCTTCATCACGACCGTCGCGTTGTCCGGATACTCCATCGCCGTGATCGGCGCCGCCTTGCTCTTGCTATTGAAGTAGTTGACGGCATAGCTCGACTTCGCCAGAAAACGTTCAGCGCTGAACTTCACGTCCTGCGCGTCCACCGCCCGGCCGTTCGTCGGCGCTCGCTTATCCCAGGTCACCCCCTGGCGCAGCTTCATCGTTAGTTGCAGGCCGTCCGGGCTGAACTCCCAGCTTTCGGCAAGGTCGCCCGTCGGTTCATTGGTGGAAACGCCGTTGAAGTTCGTCTTCTTCTTCAGCAGGCGTAGATAGGAGTAGTTGGCGACCGTGATTACCTGCACCGAGCCGGAGGCGTGCGGGTCCATGCCCTCGATGTCCGCTTCGGTGTAGCTCTGGTAGGTGCCGCCGGCTGCGGCCTGGCCACTGCTATCGAACGGCGTAGCCAGCAGGCCCGCAGCGGCCGGCTTCGGCGTGGGCGGACGCGGGGCGCCACTGGTGGTTGTGCTGCCTGAGGCGGCGCCTGAGGCATTGCTGCCCGTGCTAGCGGCGTTGTTTGCCGCGCCGCTCGACGTGTTCGCCGAGTTGTTTGAAGCGCCGCCGCAGCCCGCAAGACCAGCGGCGGCCACGAGCCCGCCTGTGGCCGCAAGCGAGCCTCGCCGTGAGATCCGCCGTCTGGCAAAACGGATCCAGTAGTTCGCCTGGTAGTTCGAATGACCTGACATCCTCTTCCCCTCTCTACCGCCCGCTTTTGAGACGCGGGTCAAGCACGTCGCGCAGCGCGTCGCCGACGACGTTGAATGAAAAGACCGCAAGCCCGATCGCGATGCCGGGATAGAGCGCAAGGCCGGGCGCCCGGCGCATGTACTCCCGCCCGTCCAGAGTGAGCATCTGCCCCCACGACGGGAACGGCGGCGGCAGCCCGAAGCCGAGAAAGCTGAGCGTCGCTTCGAGCAGCACCACGGCGCCGATCCGCACCGACGCGCCGAGGATGATCAGCGGCATCACGTTGGGCAGCACGTGTGTCACCATGATGCGCAGATCGCTGGCTCCGGTGATCCGGGCGGCCTCAACGAACGGCCGTTGCATCGTCGCGAGCACCTGGGCGCGGATGATCCGCGAGCCACCCGGACCGCCCAGCAGCCCGATCGCGAACACCATCTGCCAGAGCCCCGAGCCGAGCAGACCGAGCACCGAGATCAGCACCACCAGCTGCGGCAATGACTGGAACATGTCGACGATGCGTTGAAACAGCTTGTCGAACCAGCCGCCGTAGTAGCCGCTCATCAGCCCGATCATGGCGGCCATCGTCTCGCTGATCGCCACGGCGCCAAAGCCGACCACGACCGTGATGCGGGCGCCGTATACCAGGCGGCTGAACACGTCGCGCCCCTGTCCGTCCGTGCCGAGCCAGTGCGCTGCCGAGATCCCCTGCAGGCGGTGGCGCAGCTCTTGTGTCGCGTAGCCGTATGGGGCCACGGCGCTCGCGACGGGCGGGATCGCGAGCAGCACCAGGGCCGCGATGATGGTGAGGCCCGCGAAGCCGAGCGGCTTGCGCCGCGCAAACCGAAACAGCGCCCTCGGCACGCGCAGCCAGAGCGGCCGGGTGGCCGGCGGCAGCATGGGCGCCGCGTCTATGCTCGCTTGCCTGGCACTCGTCAAATCGCCGGCCTCGCGCCTTTCAGGTCGTTCAACCTGACCACCGACCTCTATCAACCTCACGCCAACCGTCAGGCCGGTGCACTACGGCTACCTGTAGCGGATCCGTGGATCAAGAAAGGAATAGCTGATATCCACCAGCAGCACCGAGAACACGAGCAGCACCGCGAAGATCAGGTTCGTCGCCTCGATCACGGGGTAGTCGAGCGAGCGGACCGAATCGACCAGGTAGCGGCCCATGCCGGGAATGACAAAGATCGTTTCGAAGATCACCGTGCCGGCGATAAGGCCGGGCAGCGTGACGCCCACGACCGTCACCACCGGGATCATCGCATTGCGCAGGGCGTGGCGGGTGAGCACCGTATGCGGAGCGAGCCCTTTGGCGCGGGCCGTGCGCACGTAGTCCTCGCGAAGTACCTCAAGCATCACCGTCCGCACCAGCCGCAACAGGCCGGCGCTGGGCGTCAGCCCGATGATCAGGCTAGGCAGCAGCATGATCTTGAGGTGCGCGAGCGGATCCTCGGTCAGGTACTTGAAATGGATCGGTGGCACCCAGTTGAACCAGATCGAGCCGAAGGTGATCAGCAGAATCGCGATCCAGAAGCCGGGCACGGCGTGCAGGAGGATCGCCACGCTGCGTACGCCGTAGTCGGGGAAGCGATCCTGCCTGATCGCCGCCCAGATACCCAGCGGAATTGCAGAGATCAGCGCTGTGAACAGGCCCCACAGCCCCAGCTCCAGGCTGACAGGCACGCGGGCGGCCAGCTCACCATCGATCGACCGGCCGGAATGCAGCGATTTACCCAGGTTGCCGGTCATCACATGGCCGAGCCAGTGAACGTACTGGGAGGGAATCGAAGCATTGAGGCCAAGGTCCTGGCGGAGCGAGGCTTTGAGCTGCACGTCGTTGCGCCCATACTCACCCACGATCAGATCGACAACGGAGGAGGGCAGCAGCACACGCAGCGCGACGAAGGTCAGGATCGTGATTCCCAGCAACGTCGGAATCGTCAGCATCAACCGCTGTGCTATGTATCGCCCCACGTTCTTCTCTCGGTAAGCGTTGCCGCCGTCTTGTTCGAGTGTATTTCAGCCAACACCGCAGCCGTGTCATGGCCCCTTGTCGGAGCCTGGCCGTATCGTACGGCACCAGCCGGATGCAGCCGCCACGGCTGAGACACCATGTCGGGATAGTCACTGCTGGTTCTGGCATCGTGATAGAAAAGCCCTCGTGCGGCAAGGTGCTCGTCGGCAAGCAGGTCGGTGGCCGTGCGGCTCGGCGCAGCGGGTATCCCGGCTGCCTGCAGCAGCGCGGCAGCTTCCTCCGGAGTGTGATGGCGCGTCCAGCCCTCAATCGCCTGCCGCAGCGCCTCGCGTTCGGCCTGTCTGGCCGGCAACGTGGCCATCCGGGGGTCATCAGCGAGATCGGGACG